>CAZFDX010000264.1:0-3972 GCA_964518325.1 uncultured Alcaligenaceae bacterium
TGTGGATACCGTCGTGACACGCTATCGGGGAAAAATAAGCCGTTGGACGATCTCGACGGGCTCGGGGGGAAATTATGATTTGCACCTTTCCGAGGAGGAAGTGATTCGACTCACTGCTTCCTTGGCTGATGCCGCTTGGCAGGTCGATACTAATTTAGAGGTATATCTAGGGCTTTCTCAACCTTGGGGCGATTACCTGACCACTAGCACATTTGAATATTCCCCGTTCGTCTTGGCCGATACTCTCTTGCGGGCCAATATGCCCTTTGCTGGATTAGAATTGGAATTAATCATGGGAAGTGGCCCCCGCGGTAATTACACCCGAGACTTGCTCGAAACTTCGCGAATGCTCGACTTCTATGGGCTTCTGGGATCGCCAATCCATATCGTTCTCGGATACCCCGCCTCGAAAAATCCCGACCCACAGGCAGACCCTGCCGAATCGGCTTCAGGAGGTTCGTGGTTAGGATTCGACGAAACCGCGCAGGCTCATTGGGCGGGGGCATTTGCTACCTTGGCCTTGGCAAAATCCTATGTGACTGGGGTCTTTTGGGATCACCTTTCCGATTCGGAACCGCATCGGGTTCCTCATGGTGGGCTACTCTGTGCCGAAGGTCGATTCCGCCCTGCCTTCGATAAGTTTCATGAACTTCGTGAGAAACACTTATCGTAACATAATCATGATCACCGTATTCTTTGATCCGATCCTCTTACATTGATTACCATGTTGATTGGTCAAACTATTGGGCCGTTCACTATCGAGAAGGAACTCGGTTCCGGTGCGATGGGGACCGTCTATCGTGCCAAAATGAGTCGCGAAGGCCACCCCGATCGGTTAGTGGCTTTGAAAGTGATTTCTTTTGCCCTTTCTGCCAACGAGTCCGCCTTGGCTCGCTTTGAACGAGAAGCCAAAATCCTCAAACAACTCAAGCATCCGAATATCGTTCGGCTTTTGGCCTCGGGGAGCTATCGGGATACTCCCTTTTTTGCTATGGAGTATGTGGAAGGGAAATCGCTGGATCGGATCATTCAGAATCGACGCCTCTCGTGGGAAGAAGTCGTTGATTATGGTCGTCAACTCTGTGCCGCTCTTCAACATGCCCATGAAAAAGGGATCATCCATCGCGATTTGAAACCCTCGAACCTCATGGTCACCAACGAAGGTATTCTCAAACTGACCGATTTCGGCATTGCCAAAGATGTCGATGTCACTGCCCTCACCGGAGCGAATAACACAATCGGGACGGCAGCCTATATGTCGCCCGAGCAATGTCGCGGCGAAAAAAATCTCACCGGACGCAGTGACCTGTACTCCCTCGGGATCGTGTTTTACGAACTCCTCACGGGGCAGAAGCCTTTTAATGCCGAATCCCCCGTAGATATGTTTCTGATGCATGTGAATGGTAAGTTTGTTCGACCTGCCAAACTCAACCCCGATATTCCCATTTGGTTGGATAATCTCGTCTGTCAATTGATGGAAAAATCTCCCGATCGGCGGCCTCTCGATGCCGAAACGGTCGGTCGGGCCTTAGAGGAAATCTCGGAAAAGGTTCACACTCAACGTAGTGTGGGGGCCGATGTGGCCAATGCTCGCGCGATTGATCGTCCTTTGAATGACATACAAGCGAGCGATCAGGATCGCACGGCAGCTCAAGCGATTCGGGCGGGCAAAAAAAAGAAGAAACTCCGCAAAAAAGCCCAACCGTTTTACACCAAGGGTTGGTTCGTTATTATTGCCTGTATTTTGTTCATCGGCTTGTTTGGTTACGTCCTTTGGGAATTTGCGATTCGGTCCCCTTCGCAATCGGTGCTTCTCTCTCGCATTGAAGGAGCGAAGAATAACGACTCGAAGTTAGAGCTAATCAATCGCTATTTCGAGCTTTACGGGAAAAAAGAGGATGAAATCACCACGAAAGTGCGTGGCCTGCAACGGGAGCTGTTAGCTTCGGAGAAAGAACGGGTTCTGATGAATCGTTACTCGAAAGAGAACCTTCGGGCCAAACCTTCTGATGGGGATGATCCCGACGCTTACCGGAAAACTATGGCGGCCTTTGCTGCGGAAGAGGATGGGGATACCGCAGCGGCCCTGACCCTGTGGAAGGAACTTTCCACTTACGCGAACGATCCGAATCCGGAGAAGGCCGTTTGGGGTTGGGTGGCAGACAAACATCAACAGGAGATTGCCAACGCCACCAAAAATATCCCCGAAGAAATTACTCGGAAACGAAGAGAGGCTCGGCTTGGAGATCGAGAAAATTCGTTCGCGGACGATTATGAACGCCAAGCAGCGGATGCCCTACGCCTAGAGGAATACAAAGATTTTTCACGGGCATATGATCGCTGGACCCGTCTGCGGGACCTCACGAAAGCCGATCCAGAACGCCGAGGTTACAAGCTCCTTGCTGCCTCGCGGGCCAAGGAATTATTGACCAAAAAAGATAAGCCCGATGCAGCCGAAAGATTAGCTTTGGTGAACTCGTTGATTGAACTCTCACGGGAACCGAGTAAAAATGTCGAGGCCGAACTGGCGATTCGCAGAAATGCCCGATTCGTATTGCGAGAGCTGGCCGAAGTGTACGCCAACGAACCGGGCGAACTTGGTAAAGCGGTTGAGCTGGCCAAGAAGCTCGTGGCAGAATCCCCGAAATAATCTGGGCTGGCTCCCAACACAAATCCACATGGGCTGAGATTAGGCGGCCAACGCAGGCAGAGATTCTTGGATCGCCCGCACATGTTTACAAACATGATAGGGGTTTTTTGACCCTTTATAAATCGCATCCGCGCAGGTGCAATGCCATTTGACGCCGCCCGTCCACAATCTCTCCAAGGCGATTTGATATTTCTCACGTCCTCCCAACACTTCCCAAGTCATCAGGCATCCCTCTTCGGTTGCTTCAGGATTGCGATAGATCACTCGGAAGCCGTAGATGCGGGGTGTTCGTTTGCGATCGGGACCGGGCAATAGACCAATCGTCATACCACAGGTCATGGGTACTGGAGTCATCATAATCATCAATAAAGTTAGGGTTGGATGTTATTGAGTTTACCCTTGAGAGAAGAGAAATACGATGTGAGTAGGTCCAATTTTTCCGAATATACCGCTCCGATTTCCCGTGATAGAAACATAACATGACGGGGGCCGATTCTTCTGAATTTTGGGAGTTAATTCTGGGTCGTCCTTTCGTGCGATGCTATTTCGTTTCCCTCGGGTCGGATGGAAACGCACTCAAATTGTGGCTTGCTAGTTATAACAGTTTTAACGATTCTCACTTTGGGGCAGGCATTAGCGAAGATCAAAGTTGGAAATCGGGTCCATGTCTCGTCATTTCTTTTGGTAAGTTAGGAAAGACGGGTAATCTTTCCGTTTAGAAATCATGTGAAACCTATAAAATAACTAAGAGTGAATCGCCTCGCACCCTCGTGGGTCTTAAGGACAACCTACCGTGAAACGAATCGTATTTTTCTTGATCGTGTTGGTATTCTCCCCTTCTGTCGGGGCACAGGAACCAATCAAATTTGCCCGCACCCCAGACATCTCACCTGATGGCAAAAGAGTGGCCTTCAGCTATTTGGGCGATATTTGGATTGTCGAGGCTATCGGCGGGGTCGCTCGTCCATTGACCACGCATGAAGCTCACGATTATGCCCCCTTCTTCTCTCCCGATGGGCGACATATCGCCTTTTCGTCGAATCGGCATGGGAGTTACGATGTATTTGTTGTCCCGAGCTATGGTGGGAAGCCCAAACGATTGACCTTTGATTCGGCACAGGATGTGGTTATTGGTTGGAGCCGCGATGGAAAAAATATCTTATTCACCTCGAACCGATCGGCCTCTTACCCCTCGAATAGCGAAGTTTCCAGCGTTCCGATGGAAGGAGGTCGAGAAACGAAACTTCCCTATCTCGAAGCCAAAGACGTGAACTTTGAACCAAACGGGGCCGCCGCCTTCGTTCGGGGGCCGGGAACTTGGT
>CAZFDX010000265.1:0-2793 GCA_964518325.1 uncultured Alcaligenaceae bacterium
ATCAACTCCATAACCCCCCTCTGATGAATCCAACTGATGATCTACTCCCTCGCTACCCCTCTTCAGAATTGTTTGAAATAAATCGAGTTGAAATCACCCTCCATGATCCACCATGTTCTTCAATTATCTGAATATATCGCATCGAACTGAATTACATAATTCTTATAAAAGTGACAGTTATTTCATCTGATTGGAATGAATCAATCACACTATTTTTTTCTGATTCGATCCAAAGCAAGCCGAATTCCGACCATAGCACCCCATCCAATAACAGAATCAATCACACTATTTCGTATGTGGAATTCGAGCGAGGAATCGGGTTGGGAAATATCATTTGCTGGACTTCTTAAGTTGGTCCAATAAATCTGATAGTTCTTTGACCTTTTCTGGATTTTTCTCTGCCAGATTGTTTTTTTCTTGTAAGTCATCTGCAAGGTTAAATAATTCTGTGATTTTTTTCTTGTTCGTTGCGGGGATTAACTTCCAATTCCCTTTACGAATCGATAAACCTTGAACGTACCCCGCTTGTTTAACGAGAGATTCTCGACAGGGTTTTTCGGGTTTTTCTTTTAATAATGCAGGGAGGCAGTCGAAGCTATCTTCGCCAGCACCGGCGGGGAGTTTTGTTTTCAATAAGGATGCCATCGAAGCCAGTAGGTCCACATGGCAAATCAATTCATGTGAGGTTTTCCCTGCAGGAATAGTGCCAAGCCACTGCACCAAAAAGGGAACACGACTCCCCCCTTCATAAGGGGTGCCTTTGTAGCCCCGAAGAGTTCCATTACATTGGTGGCCACTTTTATCATCAGCAGTGCCATCGATATAGCCATCATTCATGATCCCGCCGTTATCGCTTGTGAAAATCACTAGGGTCTTTTCTAACAAGTGATTTTTTTTGAGAGTTTGTAGAATTTCTCCAACGCACCA
Organism: uncultured Alcaligenaceae bacterium; assembly: GCA_964518325.1. Lineage (GTDB taxonomy): Bacteria > Planctomycetota > Planctomycetia > Gemmatales > Gemmataceae > SKW135. Next base: position 928 of record CAZFDX010000265.1, read on the forward strand.
ATCTAGTTGAACGATGGCATCGCCGCGTAAACCGTGTTCGCTTTTGCCGCGAAAACGAGGGTGAGGGAAACGGGGCACATGAACATCGTGAGTGGCAAAGTAAAGGAAGAAAGGTTTCTGTTTATTCTTTTCAATAAATTGTGTGGCCCGTGTGGTAATATCGTCGGCGATATCCTCATCTTTCCAACGGGCCGCCTTGCCGCCGGACATCCAACCGATTCGAGAGATGCCGTTGACAATGGTCATATCGTGCCCGAAGCTGGGTTTCTGATTCGTGAGCAATTCGGGATTTTCTTTGCCCGTGGGTTCCGAGCCGACTTTTTGAGTGTAACTCACGCGAATGGGGTCTTTCGGATCGTATCCGACGACCTTACCGTTTTCAACGTACACACAGGGGGTCCGGTCCACCGTCGCAGGGATCAGGAAGGAATAGGCAAAACCAACTTCTTTCGGACCCGGTTTGATCTCTTGATTGTAATCGGTTTCTTTTTCTCCTAAGCCCAAATGCCATTTTCCAATGGCAGCCGTTTCATATTTTGCCTGTTGGAAAAGTTTGCCAATAGTGAAACGATCGGTAGGGATCGATAAAGGGGCCAACCCCGAAAGGATTCGGGAACCCGGTTCATGTCGGAAAGCGTATTGCCCAGTCATTAACGAGTATCGGGTTGGAGTACACACTGCAGCAGGGGAATGGGCATCGGTGAAACGCATACCATTCTTGGCGAGACTATCTAAGTTGGGGGTTTTGATTTTGGTTGCCCCGTAGCAGCCTAGGTCTCCGTAGCCAATATCGTCGGCCAAGATGATGATGACATTCGGAGGGGAATCTCCGCCGACCAAATTCGGAACGATTCCTAGGACCGCGAGCAAAATGGTAAAGTTCCGCATCAAATTCTCCTTGGAGCGCAGAGCAATCACTGAAACTCACACGAATACACTTGATCCCTCAGAGGGGGAGGGGCGCAATCGAGCCGGCTTTGAGATTCAATTAATTTTCCTAACAAACGTTGCACCTAAAAATTCATGGGTTTCAGGGAAGTTGGTGGTGGGGCGATCCCGTCATTTTTTTTCAGGGGCCGGCTTCTTCTCTTTTCCTTGTTTTTCCTTTTGCATCAGCTCGGTGAATTCATCTGTCTGTTTTTGCCAAAGGGCACTGAGTTCTTTGACTTTGTCGGGCATTTTTTCCGCCAAATTATTCTGTTCCGCCCGATCTTTCGAGAGGTCGTATAACTCCCAAGGTTTATTGGCCAACGAGACCAATTGCCACTGACCCACGCGAATCGCCCGATTCCCTTCGTGCAGCCACCAAAGAAAATCTCGTTCGATGGTCACATCCTTTTGGAAGGCAGGGAGCAAACTTTTGCCCGGAGCGGAGGGAATCGGTGTGCCATTCCATTCCGTCGGTTTTTTGATTTCAAGAATATCGAATAGTGTCGGAAGCACATCGATAAAGTGAATGGGTGTGTGACGCAATTCCCCTCGACTGGTGAATCCGGCCGGCCAATGAACGATAAACGGTGTGCTGATTCCCCCTTCATGAACCCAAGTTTTATGTCGGCGGAACGGGGTATTGCACGCACTCGAAAAGCCCGGCCCGAGGCACAAATGGGATTTTTCGCTTCCCATAGGGACGCTGGGATCGTGCCCACCATCCCGAACCATGATCTCGGCACTGCAACCGTTATCGGAAGCGAAGATAATGAGCGTATTTTCCAAGGCCTTCATCTTTTCTAACTGTTCGAGAATGCGTCCGATCTCTTGATCCATTCGATCGACCATGGCGGCATGGATCGCCATTTTGGTTGCTTGGAATTGTTGTTGTTCTTTGGTTAACTTCTCCCATTCGATGGGGCGGTCCACTTCACC
>CAZFDX010000266.1:0-5225 GCA_964518325.1 uncultured Alcaligenaceae bacterium
GATTGATTCGCGAGTAACCAATTTGCAGGAACTCGTTTTCATCCCCCAAGGGAATGCTTCCGGCGGCGGTGTGACGAATCCGATCGATGCTGGCCACACCGGATCGACCGCGTTGACGGAAGAACTCGGAGCGACCATCGAATTTCGGACTAATCTCGGCAGTGGCTCGTTCACTGGCAGCGATCGACTCGCGATGGGTCGGGTCCACCACCAGACAGTTCGAGTACCACGTCAAGGCGTTTCGAGTTTGACGCAAGCTGCCGTACACTTGTCCTAAATCGAACAGGGTTTCGGTGTTGGTCGGCTCGAAGGCGTTGATGGTTTGATAAGGACCAATTGCCTCGTAGTTTCGATAGTCTTTCAGCTCTTTGGCATCTCGTTCGAGGCGGAATGGCTCTTGCCATGCCATCGTGGCATCGTAGTCGCAAACCAGATGGTGAGCAGCTTGGGCGACCTCATCTCCGTTGGGGTTGGCGATACGGGCTAATTCGGCTCGCAGGTTTCCACCACCGGCACCGGCCAAATAGGCCCCAAAGGCATTTTTGAATTTCGGGTCGCGGGCAACGTAGCCGGCCATTTGAGTCAACACCACTTCTTCCGGAGTCGGGGAGAGAACGGCGTTGTATTGGCTTCGCGCTGCGGAGTATTGATGATCCGAATACAACACACGGGCCCGTTCACGCGGCGGGATGGTGAATTCCGGATCGATCGCGATCAGTTGATCGTACTGCACCGACGCTTTCCGGAAGTTTTGAGCAATCGCAAACGAACGAGACATCGCAAGGTGTGCCCGCACGTTCGTAGGGGATTGACGAAGGATCGTTTGGCAGGTGGCGAAGCAGTCGGCCGGTTCGCCGGGCCAGCGGCTGGCAATCTGTTGAGCATCGGCCAGACGGATCAGCACTGCCAAGTTAGCACCGTTGTCGGTACCCACTAACCCTTGGGTGATTTCAAGAACCTTGGTGTACTCGAAGTCTTGGGAGTATTCGTCGGCGATGGCAATTTTCGCTCGCAGGTCGGCACCCGTTCCGCTGACCAGTGTGCTGATGACCTGAGCGGCTTTTTCCGGTTGATTGAGTTTCTCCGCTGCCCGAGCTAAACCGTAATAGGCTTCGGGAACGCGACCGGCAGGCTTGCTCAGGGCGATTTCGTATTCGCGGGCGGCCTCTAAGGGTTTGTTGGCATCGAGCAAGGCGCGACCGATGGCAATGCGAACAGTGGCCACACTCTTATCATCTTTGGGGCTGGTAGCCAGATAGGCCCGAGCCTGAGCGATACCTCTTTCATGTTGACCCATCTTGGCCAAGGCACGGGTCACCAAAGCCACGGCATCGGCGTTATTGGGGTCTTCCCGTAAGAGAACGTCACCAACTTGGGCGGCTTCCGCGAATTTTCGTTGATGGAACAGGGTATTGCCAAACCAAAGTCGGGCACGTCGAGCGTTCTTGTCGCCGGCGGGAATTTTGGCGAATTCGGCTTTGGCTTTTTCCCATTCCTTGGTGTAGTCGTACAGCCGGCCCAAGGCATAGCGGACATCGTTATCGTAAGGATTCCGGCTGAGCAATTGTTTGTAAATGTGCTTCGCCTCGGTATATTCCCCGACGGTTTGATGATACGAGCTATAGGTCATGAGGTAAGCTCGCATGTTGTCGCGGTTGGGGATGAAGCTATCGAGAATTCGTTTGGCCGAGGCGGGTTGCAGCATCTCCAAATGAACCCGAGCAATCCCGATCAGAGCCGTTCCATTGGCTGGATCGACGCTCAACACTTGGTTGAAGACGTGGCCTGCAATTTCAAATTCGTCGATTTGGAACAGAATATCCCCAAGGGCAGCCCGTATCCCCGTTTGCATGGGGGCACGCGGAGCCATTTCGTTCACGGCTTCCATCGCTTGATGGCGTTCTCCCACGCGGGCAAAACCACGAACCATGCTGGCGAGAACTTCGAGCATCTTCAGATCGAATTCCTCGGGATTGGTATCCGAGGGGCCTTCACGGAGTAATTGTTTTCGCTTGGCCAGCAGGTAGGCTAAGGCTTCGTTGGGGCGATCCAAATCTAACAGCAACGGGCCAACGGCCAAGGGGGTTCGATCATCATCCGGTTTCATCCCCGAGATGTAACGATCGAAAATTTGACCCGCTCGTTGCAGATCGTTATCGAGTGCGAAAGCCCGAGCCAAGCGGATGGCGGCTTCGGGTGTTTTGGCACGGATTTTCTCGTTCTTATCGTTCTGAATTAATTCCAATGCTGCCATGAACGAACTGGCCGCTGCCCGATATTGTCGAACGATCATGTAAGCATCGCCGAGACGAATCCAGTACACGGCGTTTCGTTTTGCCTCATTGACCGACAAGACTTGTTCGAGTTCGCGGATGGCTCGTTGGAATTCCCCAGCTCCTAGGAGCATGCCGGCATACTCGGCTCGAATGTCGTATTCTTTGGGGTATTTCGCAATGAGCTTGCCGTAGAGTTCGGCGGCTCGTTGGAAATCTTTCAGCTTCGCAGCGTTGGCGGCCGCATTCAAGAGGATTTCGTCTTCAGGGGTTAAAGTACCCAACAGGTTCCGACGGGGCGGCGTATCGGACTTGGTGTCTTTGGGGTCCACCGGCGTCGGTTTGCCAGGGAAAATTTCGGGCTGTTGGGCTACCGGTTGTGGGAGGGACATTCCCAAAGGAAGCATACCCGGCTTGTTTTGGGAATTCGACACAGGCTTAGCCGAACCGTCGTGGGATTTGCCAGAAGGAACCGGTAGTTGGGCACCCGCACCCGTGCTGGCCGGTTTGTTGGCCGGAAGCGGAGGAAGCCCCACCGGAGGAACCGTTTGTGGTAGTGGAAGTTTCCCTTCCGTCGAAACACTCGGGATTTCTAGGGGTTTCGGTGTGGCGGGAACCTCAACCGTTTTGGGCACGCTCGGAATTGAGGGCGCGACCATCGGCATCGGTAATTCTTTAACAGGTTCAACAACCTCAAAGGCCACCGGCTTAATTTCTGTGTTGTTCAAGTAGGCGTCTAAGGTAGCGCCCACTCGTTTGTTCACGGTCGGTTTCGGTGCCACCACCACATCGGGAAGCGTTGCCCCAACGGGAACAGGGACCGACCCCGATTTGGTACTGGGGGTGACCGCAGGCTTAAAGGGATCATTCGGATTTATCGTGGGTGTGGGAGCCGAAAGATTCGGTCCAGTGGGTTTACCCAAATCGGGGCCAGAAGAAGCGGCCTTCCATTGAACGATTTCGGGGGGGGCAGCTCGCAGTTGCGCCGTATCCCCAAATTTGATCTGACCGGACCCCGCGAAATAAGCACCCGTGATGGTCAGTGTTAATCCTGCCCATGAATACCATTTATGTGCTGCTCGCAATAAACGAGAACGGGGAGGATCGGATACGCGGGGATTTTTCGATGCTTTCATACCCACCTTCTCAAAAGAAAGTTAGCCTGCGCGTCACTGGTTATTGGTTCACAATCCTTCAAGGATCGCTCCCCAAAATCCCAATGCTGATCTTCCCGTTAAATTCAATATTCAACGAGTGATCCGCAAAATACTTAAACCACGAGTATTCATCACAGACCGGATACGCAATCCGATCGTGAGAATTAGAATTACATGTCAAATCGGAACATTCTGACGGATGGCTTCACAAAATTTGCTTGGTTGACCTATTTCTTCTCAAGGTTTTTTCTCAAGCTCGGTTGTTGGGGAAAATTCTGAAGATGACAGAGTTGGGGAGTTTGGTACAATTAAGACGATTCGTTTACAAGGAGTGTTTTCAACATGAGTCGGGCCAAGAAAAAGCTGGTAAGCTGGGGGCTTTTGCTTGGCATTGTTCTTTTTGTTCTCTGTACCCTTATCGTTTTACTTTCCCGAACTCCCCGATTTTACGACGATGCCGAAATCCCCCAAAATATCACCCGTCTGGGCGACTCGGATCGGGTGGTGGGTATGCTTTCCGATATCCGAACGGCCCTTGAGGGTCGGGAAGCCGCTTGGGGAATCGAGTTTACCGATCAGGAAATGAATAGTTTCCTCCAAGAACGGGCCGAGGAACTCGGCAGCGATTCGATTCTTCCCAAGGGGTTTCGTGATCCTCGCTTGAAAATCGAGGATGATAAACTTCGCTTGGGAATCCGTTATGGCTCGGGGCTGTTCAGCACCATTTTGAGTTTCGAGCTGCGGGCTTGGCGTATCCCGACCGAAGATGCCACCATCGGCGTTCAACTTGTCACTCTCAAAGCTGGTGCTATGCCCCTTCCTTTGTCGATTTTGCTCGATCGGATTACCGAATTTGTCCGTTCCAAAGGGATCGATGTCACTTGGTACCGAATGGATGGTAAACCGGTCGGGATTTTTCGCTTTCAATATCAATCGACTCGACCGACCTATCAGTTCGAGAGCCTTTCCTTGAAAGATGGACATTTCCGACTTCGTTGCCGATCCACCGAGATCGTGATGCCCAAATAGTACGCCGAATTCCGTGTGGGCAGGGGGCCTTGTTCTCCCGTATCTCATTAAGTTTGTCTTGAGGGAAAAGGGCATCGGGGAGCAGATTGAAAAATCTGGACTGAGGGGGTTTTGAATCTTATCAATAATTAGTATACTCTGACTGAGTATGAGACCATTTCCTACGGATGATAGCTATGCCGTCGTTGGAAAATCAGACCGTTATTCCTTCTGATCTGAGCGAAGCCCGTCGCGTCCAAGAAGAAATTGAGGCGGCCCTTAGTACCACCAGCTTTTCGGAGCACGATCGCTTCGCCGTGAAAATGGCTTTTGAAGAAGCGATTGTCAATGCCATTAAGCATGGCAATCAGATGGACCCTGAAAAATCGGTCGTGGTCGAGTATCAGATTCTGCCCGATCTGTTCTTAGCTAAAATTACCGATCAAGGGGAAGGTTTCGATCCCGATGATGTTCCCGACCCGACCGCTCCTGAGAATTTGGAACGTCCCTGTGGTCGGGGATTATTGCTCATTCGCTACTACATGACCGAGGTCAGCTTTACTGATGGCGGGCGCACCATCGTACTCAAAAAATCCCCTAGCACCGAAGAGTAGTCCAACCCTCCTGAGGCAACCTGTATGCTTCGCACCTCGATTCTCCTCATGTTGGTGATTTCATGCTCGGCCTGTCACTGACAACATCCCCCCCCCCCGATTATTGCTGCCGGCGCGAACCCCCAACACCCTACCGTGGCCACCCCCATCCTCTTCTCACCCTCTGACCCCGC
>CAZFDX010000267.1:0-5187 GCA_964518325.1 uncultured Alcaligenaceae bacterium
TGTTGGAGCTTACCACTCGACCAATCAAAGGCTAACACAATCGGGCGACCTTCCACAAATCCTCCAGATTTTGGTTTACAGCCACTGGCAATCAGCAGGTTACCATCGGTGGAAAAAGTGAAACTGCGTACCCCGCCGACATCTTGAATCCGATCGAGTAGGTACATAGCACGAGCATCGAACTCGCGGGCTTCTTTCTTTTTTTCTAAATCAAATTGTTTGATAATCCCGAACGAATCCCCTGCGATCAGGGATTTTCCATCGGGACTAAAAATAAGAGAGTGAACAGGGTGATCCATTTGGAATTGAGTGACCGATTCGCCCTGCTTGGTTGATCGAACTTTGATGAAACCATCACGACCTGCCGTGGCAACCCGTTCTTGATTGGGTGAAAGTGCCAAGGAATGAATCCAACCGTTGTGAGCCTCTTTGATATGCCAAAGTTTTCGTCCCTCTTTGGTCGAAACATCCCAACCAATCAAGGAGCCAAAGGAATCGACCGAAAAAAGTTTTTTCCCATCGTGGGAGAATTCGACGGCTTGGACCCAACCTTGATGATCGGACAAGGGAGGAAGTTCTTCGAGATTGGGAGAATTCCATGCCCAGCGACGAATCACTCCGGTAAATGATCCTGCCGCTAACTGACCCGCGGAACTCAGGCGGAGAGAGCAAAGTTGCATTTCAGGGTGGCTTATCTTGATTTGTTTTGCATGAAATTTTTGTTTGAGAAGGGCCACATCGATCGACATATTGGAATTCCTCAGTTACAACAGTTTCTCGAACAACAAATACTCCAACAAGAGGGTTTCCTACAAAAGGAGTTCACGAATCGCAGAACATTCATCATGGGCGATCGGCAAGGGTTGGCCCCCATTATCGTATTGCTCACGGATTGAATCAATTCCTAAAGCTTGAAACCAAGTGTGAAACACATGCCCAATGTCATATTCCTCGGTGGTAATGAAAGTACCTTTGTCATTGGTCTTGCCAACACAAACGCCTTTTTGAATCCCACAGCCTGCCATAACCGCAGACCAAGCCTCGGGCCAATGATCGCGCCCAAGGTGTCCATTGATTCGCGGAGTTCTTCCGAACTCGGAAATCGCAATCACTAAAACATGATCCAACATCTTACGATCGTCTAAATCTTGCAACATTGCAGCAAAGGCCGCATCAAATTTGGGGATCAGTGACCCTTGGCCATTAAAATTATCGCCGTGTGAATCCCAACCGTAGGAGGTCACTTTCACAAAGGTCACGCCCGCTTCCAATAAACGACGTGCCAGCAACATATGTCGGCCAAAATCATTGCGACCGTACCGTTCCACATCCTTGGGGGCGAAAGTGGAAGGATCAAAGAGTTTTCTTTGTTTTTGGAGTTGTGCTGCCATCTCATAGACGAAGCTATTGGCCTCGGCCGTTGCCGATTGACGTTTGGCAGAATAGCGTTTGTCGGCCAAGGAACGAAGTTCATTTCGCTCAAGGTCCTCTTGATCGGAGAGGGTTTCTGGGCGTAGGAAATTTTCAGGGGGTTTGCCATCCCCTAAAGCCAAAGCCCCATATTTGGCCCCTAAAAAACCAGCATCCTTTGGGATGAATCCCCCCGACATGGGTTTGACCCAAACATAGGGGGGTAGCCCACTCGTGCCAGAACCCAGAAATTTCGCCACAGCCGAGCCAAAGTAAGGGTAGGTGACTCCACGATTTTTTGGATCCCCCCTTTGGATACGATCTACCCCCGCCGAGTGCGAATTATCTTTTGTGCAAAGCGAGCGGAGAATCGCTAGATGCTTCATTTGCTGAGCAGTTTTCGGCAACAACTCCGAGATATGAATCCCTGGAACACTGGTGGGAATCGCTCGGAAGGGGCCTCCAAACTCGGTATTCGGTTTCGGGTCCCAGCTCTCCAATTGGCTGATGCCACCATCAAGCCAAACAAATAATACTTGCTTTTGTTTCTTCTTCAATTGCTCGGCAACAACGGGGGTGGTCAACTGACCTAACCCCAAGGCCGAAGCCGCCCCGAAACCAACAGAGCCAAGCCATTTCCGTCGGGAAAGGGTATGATCTTGAGCAACACAAAGGGGATGAGATGTATTCATAAGGGTGTGCCTGTTAATGGTTCACAAGAAATTCTGTCGAGGCCAACAGAGACCAAACGATCCTCGCCCGAGCCTGAGCCATTTTGTCGTGATTCTTCTTGAGATAATCAATCGCGGTTTGTTTCTCCTCTGGGTTCGGGCGACGAGACAGAACAGAGAGATAGATTTCCTCAATCGCCGTTTCATTACTATCAATCTTTGATAACCGAAACGCTAGATTCCCTTCTCGTGGTGTATTCAACCAATTTAATATGAGCGGATCATTTAAAAAGAACAACGCGGATTTAAGTGATGTTTCAATCTCGTCTTCCGGCTCTCGTGGGGGATTCGCAAACGCCTTTAAGAATTTAGCTCGTATCGTTTCCAGAGAATCTTTCGATTTCGGAACATCATTTGATTTCTGAGAATGATAATAGTTTCTTTCTCCCAGTGCTTCCAAAACACTATTCATCAATTGCTCTGCAGATAATCTTTTTTCAAATGCTGTCAAAAATGATTCTGGTTTATTTTTTTGATCCTCGGGCATAAGACTCGATCTTTGATATGCTTCCGAAAGAAGAATCTCACGCTGGAGATGTTTGATATTGAATTGAGATTTGACAAATTCCTGAGATAAATAATCTAATAATTCGGGATGAGAAGGAGGATTATCCCGATGATCTAAATCTAACGGGTGGACTAATCCCCTACCCATATAGAGAAACCACAAGCGATTGACTAAATTCCTTGAAAAATAGGGGTTTTCCTGAGTTGGAAGTTGTTCCGAAAGAATCTGAAGGGGACTAAATTTCAGTTTGCCTTGCTTTTTCGTTTTAGGGTCCGGAGGGACAAGATATTCATTACCTTTTTCAAAGTTTTGAATGTCAATTTCTTTTCCTCCCGGAATTAACAAGCCAACTTCGAGTTCATCTTTTCCAAAGACCGAGATAAATTTGATTTTACTATTCAAAGGTTTTTCACTAATACTCATCGTCTTTGGATCAAGCAAAGACAGATTCTTGACAAAAAGAAATAAACCTTGAAAATCACGTTGTTTATATTCTTTCACAAATAAATGATCATGACACTGAGCGCAACGCAAATCACGGCCCAAAAACAGTCGAGCAATATCACGGGTTAATGCCGGATAATCGACTGGGTTTTGACCGTAGTTTTCAAGCCGTTTGGCCATCCAGAATGCCGCACCCCGAGTTTCGGGATTTTCCGAGTCGGCCCGCAAAATTTCTTTGGCCATTTGATCCCATTTTTTATTCTTCTCAAATGAACTTTTGAGCCATTGTTTCCACTCGGGTGAATCCCCCAATCGTTCCATGAACATGATGTGAAATTGATTTGCGAGATGTTCCGAATGATCGGGATGAGAAAGCAAATGATCGATAAGTTTGGTTCTCTTATCTTGAGCGGTATTGTTTAAGAAAGACTCGGTCTCGGAACGAGAGGGAATTCGACCGAGTAAATCAAGATAAACCCGACGAACAAATTCTGCATCATCTGCAACAGGTGAGGGTTTCGCCTTCCCCGCCTTGGCCAGTATCAGACGATCAATCTCCTGATGAGGTGAAGCCGCTGAGATCACAGAAGTCAGCTTCAGGCAGACCAGCAAAATAATGGGAAAATTAATGCGATTATACATAAAAAATTAAAAGCGACTGAAAGGTGGGAAATTAAGGTCAGTATATCTTAGTATCTAAAAAAGTGAATAAAAAAATCCAGAGTTGCAACATCCTTGCCACAACTCTGGATGATGTTGAGGCAGTCACATCATGCGACTGATACCCTCAATATCCAATGTCTCAAGTTGTCAATCTAGGCAAACGGAATCCTTTCCGTACACCCATCACTCTTCGCATCATGCGTTGATTTTCGGGTGAGTTTAGAATCGGGGAATCACATCCTTGCTACCCCGATTCAGGGGACTGTCCTCATCCATGAAGACGTTACCCCGAGTTTCAAAATCTCTCCACACGGGAACCTTTCCTTGGTTCCCCTAGGTGGAAATTACCGGTAAGCACAGTTCCCATCCTTGGAATGCGCGAACCGTTATCTGCAATAGCTGGCCCTAAGACATAATGACAGGGTCATTCATGTCATGCTCCGCAACCTGAATCACTTGAACAATACCTCTGGTACTGATAGTGCAGGGCGAACCAGCTTTTAGTTCATAATGTGATCTCACCACCATTGGGGTTGATCACGATTTTTTGGCTAAACTTTCTCGATCGAAGGCCCCATTTGGGAGTTTAGATCGGCCCTCGGAGTTTGGAGAGGGGGACCTCTCCTTGATTGGAAAATTGGCTTTTTGCGATTTCTAACAAAGCCCTGCAGCAAGGACTTGAAGTGTTTAGAACGAGTATCGTGCTTCGTTTGCTAGAACGCATTCTTGCTATCTCTCGCAGGTTTCAACAACAAGGCGATGGAAGGGATAATACAGTTCTAAAACCAAGTGTCAACAGCAAAATCGTCAAAACTGTTCCATGCGGAAGTTTCTCCCCAAACCCCCAAGACGCGCGATATCGATGTCAAGAAACCTCGAAAATATCAACGTATTGTGATGTAATTGTTATTTGATTATCTTGAAAAATCTACTCACCATTCTTATGTTAAATTGTTTATAAAAATGTGAAATAGTTAAAGCAAATTTCTTACCTCTTCTCACTCGATTCTCATACAAAACGAACAAATCGAACTTTGATTATATTTTGATCGATTAGCTTTAACTCAAGGAGTCTCGAAATGCCAAGTTACGATCACGAATTGGAAATAGCCCTCGCTGCTGCCCGAAATGCAACTTACTATCTGAGAGAGGCTTATGATAAATTTGTTGTCATTCCTGATGCCCCTGTCTCTATCTCAACCGAGGCCGATAAAACCTCACAAGACCTCATTCTCGATCACCTTTCTCAGGCCTTTCCTTCCGATGCGTATTGTGCGGAAGAATCGACCCAAAAACTTCAAAGTTTGGCTCGTCAAGGAGACCGAATTTGGGTCATTGATCCGATCGATGGGACCCGTGGATTCGCGCGCAAGAACGGTCAATTTTCGGTCATGATTGCACTTTTTGCGGGGGGGGAACCCGTCTTTGGAG
>CAZFDX010000268.1:0-2513 GCA_964518325.1 uncultured Alcaligenaceae bacterium
GACTACCGATGTGGTATAACCATCGCTTAGCGGGAAGGATAATATCTCGCTCATAATCGTGGGTCTCGCGTGGGGATTTCCTTTTGAACCATGATAAGAATCCGCAACGGGCAGGCCAACCAACGTCCGTAGTCCCGATACCCGAATTTCTCTCACATTTCTGAGTGGCGATACCCGATTTCTCCCCAACTTTCTGTTAGATTTCTGAGTCGCAATTCCCGATTGCCTCTCGCCTTTCGATCCAAGTCCAAAGTCGCAATTCCCGATTTCTTGATTGCTTTCTGCCAGATTCCCTCGCCAAGGAGCATCTCGCCGACTATTTATTGAAGAAAAGGTAAGTTCACCCACCAAACGAGGTTCCTACCGTGAGCGAATCGCTCTCTTCCAAAATTCATGCTGCGAAAGAAGCATTGGACAAGCATGTACGCGAGATTGTGCAATGGCACTTCTCACCCGATACCGGAACACCCTTCTGGATCGAGCGGGCCAAAAGTTTTAAATTCAACCCTTTGAAAGATATTCAAGGGTTCGATGATTTGAAACTCTTTGGCCTTTTTGAAGATGAGTGGCTTCGGGCTAGTCCCGACACCGATATTTCTCGGTGGATTCCCCGTGCCTATTACGGGAAAAAACCGGTCTATGTCTTTGAAACCGGTGGCACGACGGGGATTCCCAAATCCCGAATCGTTGTCGAAGATCATTGGATCGACTACGAAATGATGAGCGACACACTCCCCGATGAGTACTTCCCACGGGGTTCGCACTGGTTAATGCTCGGCCCTAGTGGTCCGCGTCGTTTGCGTCTAGCGATCGAACACCTTGCCCAGTATCGGGGAGGCATCTGCTTTTCAGTGGACCTTGACCCCCGCTGGGTCGTCAAACTCCTGAAAGCGGGTCGTCCTCAAGAAGCCAAAGCCTATGCTGAGCATTGTATCGATCAAGCTCTGACCATCCTCGCAGCAGGGCACAAGATCAAATGCATGTTCACCACTCCCAAACTGTTAGCGGCTTTGTCCCAAGCTCTTCTCGAAGGGAAGTTAGAAAAGAAACGCCGAGAAATTGGCTACCCCGTTAAAGAGGGGTCACTGCGAACCATTGCGGATACGGGTATCACCGGTATTTTCTCTGGGGGAACCGAGTTTACTCCCCAATTCACCCGCGAAGCCTGCGAAGAAATGTTGGGGGAAAAAGTTTACATGACCCCCACTTATGGTAATACCCTGATGGGGTTAGCCTGCTCGAAACCGGTTGGCCCTCATGATGGCTACAAGATCAGCTACTATGCTCCGCAACCTCGTGCGGTCATTCAAGTTGTTGACGATAGTGATGAGAAATATGAAAAAGTCGTTCCTTATGGCAAAACGGGACGAGTGCTTTTGACCACGTTAACCAAAGAGTTCTTCATGCCCCGATTCCCCGAACGAGATGAAGGTGAACGAGAAGAACCCTACGAAAAATTCCCATGGGATGGCGTCTCGGGAGTTCGACCTTGGTCCAAGATCGCTGCCCAAACAACGGTCGGTGTGTATTAAACCCTCCTGTGAATTTTTCTCTCACAAAATCGTATCGATAAACTCTTTCATCTCACCTCATGCTCGATCAACATGATCTAACGGCATGATCCAACAACATAATCCAACGGCCTAATCCAACAGCATGTTATCACAACCACATGATGAATCCCGAGACTTAATCGCACTTCCGCCTCATTCCCTCTCCCGCTTGGAGAAGGGATGAGGTTGCTTTGGCTCCATTCTTGCTTGGTTCTTGGAAGAAGCCGATGAATTTGGTTCTGATTCCGAATGGGTTCCGATTCCGAATGTGATGGTCGGCGTTTGGGATAGGTGTGGTTTGTTCATCTTACCTCATCGTTGCTGCGTGCCGTGTTCATTCTCCGCAGCAGACCTTACTCAAATTGTGGACCTTGTTTGGTTTCTTAATATGGTGGCGGATTCTTTAGATTCGGTTTATTCCGGTTAAAGGAGTTGAAGTAATTTTTACGATAGGGAGAAAATCGTGTCCGTTTACTCTCAAAAGTGATCGTAAGTTATGAATCTCCTTCCGTACACATGGCGACGTTCGATCGCATCGATATTTGCAGCTGGGCTAATGTTCTTGGGGAGTTCTGCAGATGCTGCAACCTTTACCGTGACGAACACCAACAATACAGGAGCAGGTTCGCTCCGAGACGCGATTAACAATGCCAATGCAGCCGGCCCTGGTAACCATGTGATCAATATCACCTCAACGGGGACCATCAACTTGGCCTCTCCGTTACCGCAATTAAACAACAACATCACCATTAACGGTCCTGCAACGGGAACCATCAACATCAACGGAAACAACCAGCATCGCATCTTTTATGCGAACAGCGGGAACATCGTGATTAGCCGAGTGAACCTGATCAACGGTCGGGAAAACGGGGGTAACGGTGGCCCCGGTGCAGCGGGGGGGGGGGGCGGTCTCGGAGCGGGAGGCGCCTTATTCGTTGGTGAAAGCGCAAACGTCACCAT
>CAZFDX010000269.1:0-2566 GCA_964518325.1 uncultured Alcaligenaceae bacterium
TCTATTGCCTGTGATTGAAATGGTTCGAGAGAATCCCAAGGCTATCGCCGAGGCCGCAGTCTGTTATACAGGGGATATTCAAAATCCAAAACGAAATAAGTATTCATTGAATTATTATGTCAATTTAGCAAAATCCCTAGAGAAGGGAGGGGCACATATATTAGCGATCAAAGATATGGCAGGGTTATTGAAACCTTTTGCTGCCCGTCAATTGATCCGATCGTTAAAGCAAGAAATTGGAATTCCGATTCATCTCCACACCCACGACACAGCGGGCGGACAAATCGCCACATTATTGATGGCCACCGAAGAAGGGGTCGATGTGGTGGATTGTGCCTTTTCCAGTATGGCAGGTCTCACCAGTCAACCCAGTTTGAATGCCTTTGTCGAAGCGATGCGCTTTCAATCTCGGGACCCCGAATTTGACTTCGACCAACTTCAAACCACTGCGAATTATTGGGAAGAAGTCCGAAAACAATATGAACCTTTCGAGACGGGGCAAAAATCGGCCTCCTCGGAGGTATACTTGCACGAAATGCCCGGCGGACAATACGCCAACTTGTACCAGCAAGCCCAATCGTTGGGGGTCGGCAATCGTTGGAATGAAATCGGTAAAACTTATGCCGCTGTGAATCAATTATTTGGCGATATTGTGAAGGTAACCCCCTCTTCGAAGGTGGTGGGTGATATGGCTCTATTTATGTTAGCCAATAACCTAACCCCTGAGATGGTTCTCGACCCGCAAAGAGAGATTGCATTTCCTGAATCAGTGATTGAATTTTTTGAAGGAAAATTGGGTCAACCTCCGGGAGGTTTTCCATCGGAATTACAGAAGAAAATTCTCAAAGGGAGAACACCCCTCACCAAACGACCGGGCTTAGTGATTCCCAGTATTGATTTAGAGGCTACTCGTGCGGAACTCTCTAAAAAATATGAGCGGGAGGTCTCCCAATGGGATTTGATGAATCATTTGATGTATCCGAAAGTGGCTGCTGATTTTGTTGAGCATCAAAGATTATATTCCGATACCTCGGTTCTCCCAACTCACACCTTTTTTTATGGGATGGAGAAAGGGGAAGAAATTAACGTCGAAATTGAACCGGGAAAAACATTGATTATCAAATTCCTCACTGTGGGCGATCCTCACGAAGATGGAAAACGATTAGTGTTTTTTGAATTAAACGGTCAACCCCGAGATGTGTTAATTACCGATCAAACACTGGCGAAGCAGACACAATCAGCACGGGTCATGGCTGACACGAGTAATCCGAAGCATGTGGCATCGCCCATGCCCGGCGCCATTGTGGGCGTAGCGGTGAATAAAGGGGAAGAGGTTGTTGCGGGTCAAAAGTTAGTGACTTTAGAAGCCATGAAAATGGAGACAACACTATACGCGGAAAAGGCAGGTAAAATTGCCGAAGTTTTGGCAAAGGTAGGAAATCAAACCGTGGCGGGCGAATTATTGATTCGCTTCGAGTAAGGTTTATATCAGAAATTTTATTTGTTCGTTTCAAGAAGTGGTTACAGCCAAAAATTCATCGAATCATTTTTATAATTTGACTAGGGTTTGTAATATCATAATTCATTGAATCATTTCGATTGGTGATTGCAGCAGATAGTGATAGCAGCAGAAAGAATTATCGATTTCTTTCGATGGGGATTTGGACGAGAAAAATTATGGATTCGCTTCGATTGGATTTTCAGGAATTGGATCAAACCATTTAAAAATCGAAGGTATCACAAATAAAGTGAGCATGGTGGATGTGATTAATCCCCCGATCACCACCGTTGCCAATGGTT
Organism: uncultured Alcaligenaceae bacterium; assembly: GCA_964518325.1. Classification (GTDB taxonomy): domain Bacteria; phylum Planctomycetota; class Planctomycetia; order Gemmatales; family Gemmataceae; genus SKW135. The sequence continues at coordinate 1,801 of CAZFDX010000269.1, forward strand.
TCTGAACCTCTGCGCCGGCTCCACTTGAGAAAGCCATGGGAATAAAACCGAGCATCGCTACCAGAGCCGTCATGAGTACGGGTCGAACTCGGGTCATAGCTCCCTGAGCGGAGGCTTCTAGTCGAGAATAGCCTAATTTTCTCAGTTCAACAATGTAGGTGACAAGAACCACACCATTCAGAACAGCAACTCCGAAAAGGGCAATAAAGCCAACACCCGCAGAGATAGAGAAGTCCATTCCGCGAATGAATAACGCGAAGACCCCTCCCGAGGCCGCTAACGGCACATTCAAGAAAATTAATAACGCTAATTTGGTGGATGAAAATGTGGAATGTAAAAGCACAAAAATGAGCAAAAGGCTAATCGGAACCGCGATACTGAGGCGACGGGTCGCTTCTTGTAAATTTTTGAATTGCCCCCCCCAACTGATTGCATATCCGGTGGGAAGTTTAATTTTTTCGTCAACTGTTGCTTGAGCTTCATTAACAAAACCAGAAAGGTCACGCCCACGAACATTACAGGTAATCACGGCACGACGGCGGATAGATTCCCGACTAATTTGAACAGGACCATCTTCAAATTTAATTTCGGCAAGTTGACTAATGGGAATATGTCGGCCTTGAATATCGGGCACGGTCATTCGTTTGATTGCCTCTAAATCCTCACGGACAGCAGGTGAATATCTCACTTGCAAAGGAAAACGTCTTTGACCTTCAAAAATTTGACCAACTTCTTTGCCACCAATCGTAGCAATAATATCTAAAAC
>CAZFDX010000270.1:0-3426 GCA_964518325.1 uncultured Alcaligenaceae bacterium
GTCTGAGCATCATAGGCATCTAATGAACCGCTGCTACTCACAACAATCGCTTCCCGATCCGCCACTTTGGTCACGATGGGGGACGTCCAAGAACTGCGGCTGGTGCGATCGGTTTTCCACAAATTTTTTCCAGTCGATTTATCTAAAGCAATCAGGTAGGAAGGGCCACGATGATCGATCAGAATCACCATGGCCTTTTCCGTTTGAATCGGTGAGCTTCCCAGACCATGATTATTCTCTATCGCCCCATAATCTTTAACCAAAGAGCGTTGCCATTTCACTTCACCTGAATGACTCAAAGCCAGCACATCACCCGATTCAAACAAGGCATAAACAGCTTGCCCATCAACTACGGGCGTGGGAGCAGCCCGACTCATCATGGGGTTATTTTTCCCTTTTTGGGTGGCCGCAAATTCTTTTTTCCACAGCAGCTTTCCAGACTCCAATTCAACCGCAAGAACATAGAGCTTGTCTTTCTCGTCTCCATCGACGGCGGTTAGAAAAATTCGATTTCCCCAAACTACCGGCGAAGATTGTCCATACCCCGGAAGTGTAACACTCCATGCGCGATTCTCCGTCGGCGACCATGATTGGGGCAGATTTTTTGCTAAGGAGATGCTCGAACCATCGCCCCGAAAATTGGGCCAAACCTGCTTTGGCGCAACTTCAGAGGCCAACAAAAGGGACAGAATTAATAGATTCATCTTGTGATTCTCTGACGGTTACAAGGGATAAAAAACTCACCACCCAAGGTTATTTCCACCAAGGGTCAATCCGACTAAAACTCATCCTCACTAAAAATCATTTCCAAGAACTTCACCACCTGCCCGAGTAAAGGCTGCCCGCCATGAAGCAAATGAAACCGAATTTCGTACAAAGCGAACGCTCCCATCACCAAAAACGACATTCACTCCACCGCTATGTTGACTGCGAGCAGCAAACCAAGTTCTTCCATGTGCCGTGAAATCAGGAACAGCATGGTTCGGGGTGAGATAACCATTGATCGTGCTCGTGGTTTCCAATCCACGAATCCATGCCGACCCCCGCAAACCGTTCCAACTAGTGATCGATCCAACAAGTGAGGCTAAATCGGGATTCACCACAACAGGTCCACCCGTTCCTACGGTCACCCCTTGGATTGTCCCCCCTGGCCTCCATGCGGTGCCATGATTGGCCATAAATCGCTGGAGAGGAAATGGGGTTGTTCCTGTGATCGTCGCCCCAGTTCCTAGCAAGGTTTCGGTGAACATAACGGTATTGGAGGTGCCATCGGTCACGTCACTGGGTCTCACTTGTGACCCATACCAAGCATAGCCATCCGTCGGAAAACGAGGATCGTAGTTGGTGCCGGTGCCACTTCCGGTGCTCACCATGTAGTTCGTGCCAGCAAAATCTCCAAACAAAGGAGTTTGACCGTCACTCGGACAAAGAAACAAATTCACAACGGTTCGTGCTGCGGGAGCTTGAACCGGATTCAGAGTTTGACTGGGACCACTGCCCATCATTAACGGTTGGTTGAAATCAATGAGACGTTGTAAGTTGTCTTGCTCCACAAATGGGAGTAAGTGAGCTTGTACGGAAAAATTGAAATTTGCATTGGCTCCTAACCCCGGATAATGTCCAAACGCCGACTCGTGATTGTGCATCGCAATTCCGATTTGTTTTAAGTTGTTACTACACTTTGCCCGAGCGGCCGCTTCGCGGACTTTTTGTACTGCAGGGAGCAATAGCCCAATCAGTATCGCGATGATGGCAATCACCACCAGCAACTCAATTAATGTAAATCCGTACCTCAAAGAAGATTGTGAGCGTGATTCCATGATGAGATTCCTTGTTAGACCTTCTCAAAATCCGGACAATTTTATGACTATGTTATACCACGAAAGACAATAATTATACAGTGTAAAACAAAGGAATAGATCGTCAATAGCCTTCAATTCGCACTTGTTATAAAAAGTAAAAAAAATCCGTTTGATCATCTGGGAGCGATTCAAGTGTTTCCTCAGACATGGCAAAGGATTAAAGAGCTACACACGCGCCAGTAGTTGAAATTTTTTGAGCGATTCTGGAGTTTCTCGGACCCGTGTGAATCAGGTTTTGTAAAATGATTTCATCGTGGTGGGTTGTTCCTACGCCACCGAGATTCAAAACAAGGAAACATGAATATGAGCACATCACTTCTTCCCCCCCCCCAACTTTCTGTTGTCACCGACAACCCCAGCCAAAAACCTCATGACGATACCGATGTCATTGCCGAAATCAAAAGGCTGAAAAAAGAACGTGGTGCCACCATTTTGGCTCATTACTATCAGGAAGGAGAAATCCAAGAACTCGCCGATGTGACAGGCGATAGTCTGAAATTGGCTCGGGCTGCCACCCAAGTTGATTCCCCTGTGATTGCCTTCTGCGGGGTTCACTTCATGGCAGAAACCGCCAAGATGCTCAACCCATCGAAGAAAGTTTTGCTGCCCGATTTGCAAGCGGGTTGCTCCCTTTCCGATTCGTGCCCGGCCGATAAGCTCTGGCGTTACCAAGAAATGCTTCGGGAAAATGGGCGGAAATTCCAAACGGTGACCTACATCAACAGCTCGGCTGCGGTGAAGGCTCTTTCGGATTGGATCGTCACTTCGGGGAATGCCGAGCAGATCGTCCGCAAAGTTCCTGAAGAATACGAAATTCTCTTCGTGCCGGATCAACACTTAGGCCGTTATCTTTCCGAGGTGACGGGTCGGAAAATGATTCTGTGGCCCGGCTCGTGTATGGTCCACGAGATTTTTAGCGTGCAAGACCTCATCGCGATGAAGAAAAAATTTCCCCAAGGGAAGGCGATTGCCCATCCGGAATGTCCACAAAATATCTTGCAACATTCGGACTTTATCGGGGGAACCGAAGCCATGATTCGTTACGTTGGGGGCTTTGCCGAGCCAACCGATTTCATCGTAGCCACCGAGGCGAACATGCTGTGGCAACTTGCGAGTAAACACCCGCGACATCGGTATCATCCGGTTCCGGGAATCACCTGCGCTTGCAATAAGTGCCCACACATGGCCCGCAACACTCTCGAAAAATTACGCGACTGCTTACGAGACCTGACCCCCGAAATCACTTGGCAACCCGAGTTCGACAAGGCTAAAGAAGTGCTGGAACGCAGCCTTTTACGGGATTGATCCCCTCCCTCACCTTGGGTTGATTCTAACGGTTCTCGTTTCCTTTTCGTCTAACCCAGTAGCTGGCTTGATAGTCTCGTTAATTGGTCAATTGATCGCGAAATTGTTTGATCTTTGCGAGCGAGACCTTTCCCGTTCGTCCTTGTTCACAAACCGCGCCCCTGACGGCGACCCATTCGGGACCGATTTTTTTGACTTCTTCGAGTGTCGATAAATTTAATGACCCTGCTAGCGCTAGGGCAATTCCTTGTTGGGAAAG
>CAZFDX010000271.1:0-3841 GCA_964518325.1 uncultured Alcaligenaceae bacterium
GCTTACGCCGGAGTTCCATTTTGGCCTGAAAAACCAGTTCTTCGGCCTCTCGTTTTTCTTTCCGCCAACGATCCAATTCCGTTTCGATCCAATCACGGGCCTTACGAATTTCCAGCAGGACCGAAGACAAGGCCTCGGTAACCTCCGCCCGAAATAGGCTCAAATCGCCTTGCCAGCGAATCAGAGCATCGACCGATTCGACTTGTGCGCTCATGATGACTCCGATACAAAGTGTTTCGCTGACGATTTCTCTCGTCCTGCGGATGATTTCACATGTCCCGTAGACGGTTTCGGATCGTGGATTGCTTGAATCTCAAAGCCGTTGAAGAACCCTGCGAATTATTTTAGTGTATCGCCTTGGAAACCACAACGGGGAGCTTCCCCTGCGATGTGTCGGATCAAACGGGAGCATCGGTAGGGGGACTCTCCTCAAAACGGGTTGGACGGATGCAATTGGGACTCCTATCTTAATTAAAAAGAATTCCTTCCGTTGACCTGTTTGGGTCACCTTTGTTCTTTGTAATATGTACTATTTGGGAGACCTGTTTCGATGATTGTTCGCAGTGAAGATCATGTTCGTCCGTCGGCCCTCTCTGCGGAAGTTGTCGATGTGGATCCCATCGAAACCTCCGAATGGCTTGAATCGCTTGAGGCCGTAATCAAGTCCCAAGGGCCTGAGCGAGCGAAGTTCCTGTTAGAAATGCTCTCGCAACGGGCACGCACCACAGGGATTACCAGTCGAACCGAAATTCACACCCCGTACGTTAACACAGTCACGCTCGAACAACAAGTACCTTTTCCGGGAAATCGCAGCCTCGAACGCAAAATCAAAAGCCTGATCCGTTGGAATGCCATGGCGATGGTAGCCAAGGCGAACAAAACGACCAACGTGGGGGGGCATATTGCCACCTTTGCTAGTGCTGCCACCCTTTATGAAGTGGGTTTCAATCACTTTTTCCGTGGCCGCACCGAGGATAGTCACGGCGATATTATTTATTTCCAAGGTCATGCCAGCCCCGGAATGTACGCTCGGGCGTATCTCGAGGGTCGCTTGACCGATAAACAACTCGAAAATTTCCGTCAAGAACTCAACGAAGGGGGGGGGCTTTCCAGCTATCCTCACCCTTGGTTGATGCCCAATCTGTGGCAGTACCCCACGGTGAGTATGGGCTTAGGCCCCATCATGGCGATCTATCAGGCTCGGTATGCTCGGTATCTGCGGGATCGGGGCTTGGCCGACACCGATAGCACCCATGTTTGGGCCTTTTTAGGGGATGGCGAATGCGACGAACCGGAATCTCTGGGTTGCCTGAGCATTGCTGCCCGCGAAAAGCTCGACAACCTTACCTTTGTGGTGAATTGTAACCTACAACGATTGGATGGTCCGGTCCGTGGGAATGGCAAAATTATCCAAGAACTCGAAGGTATCTTTCGCGGGGCCGGCTGGAATGTGGTGAAGTGCATTTGGGGGGAAGATTGGGATGAACTTCTCAGCCGCGACACCACGGGGGCTTTAGTTCGCCGCATGATGGAAGTGCCCGATGGCGAATATCAAGAATATGCCTATGCGGCCAAAAAGGGGAACCCCGGACTGATTCGCGAGAAATTCTTCAACACTCCCGAACTGAAAAGCCTCGTGGCCCATATGTCGGATGAACAACTGGCCTCACTCAAACGAGGTGGGCATGACCCCTTGAAGGTTTACAATGCCTATCGCGCCGCATTGAATCATCGGGGTGCCCCCAGTGTGATTCTCGTAAAGACGGTGAAAGGTTACGGGACCTCCAGCGAAGCAAACAACACCGCCCACCAAGAGAAAAAACTCGCCGAAGCCCTGACCCCCGAGGAATACGAAACCGCCAAAGTCGAAGCGGCCGAGAAAGCCAAACTCGAAGAACTCAAAGCCCTGCGACGGATGCGCGATCGTTTTAACCTGCCACTTTCTGATTCCGATATTGAGAACTACAAGTTTTACCGCCCTGCCGAGGATAGCCCTGAGATGAAATACCTCCACGAGCGCCGTCGCGCTTTAGGAGGGTACCAGCCTGCCCGCAATAACGAATTTACCCCCTGCGTGGCCCCGAAACCGGAAAGTTTTGCCGGCTTGCTGCAAGGAACCCCTCAGGGTAAGGGGCAATCGACGACGCTCGCTTGGGTAACCCTGATGCAGCGTTTAATGAAGGACCCCCACGTTGGTAAGCTCATCGTTCCCATTGTGCCGGATGAAGGCCAAACATTCGGGTTACCCCCCATTTACAAGCAATTCGGTCTTTATAGCCCTGCGGGACAAAATTATGTCCCCGTCGATAAAGGCACCATGTCCGAATATCGGGAAGCGGTCAATGGCCAAATTTTCCAAGAAGGGATTAACGAAGCCGGTTCGATGGCCACCTTCATAGCCGCCGGCACGGCCTATAGCACTTACAGCGTCAACACCATTCCCTTTTACGTTTACTATTCGATGTTTGGCTTCCAACGGATTGGAGACCTCGCTTGGGCGGCTGCCGATGCGCGCTGTCGGGGCTTCATGATGGGGGCCACCGCCGGACGCACCACACTCAACGGGGAAGGACTTCAACACGAAGATGGACATAGCCACTTGGCCGCCTTGACGATCCCTTCCTGTCGTGCTTATGACCCCGCTTGGGGTTATGAACTGGCCACCATCATCGAAGAGGGAATCAACGCCATGTTCGTGCGGGGCGAAGAGTGCTTCTACTATCTGACGATTTACAACGAAAGCTACGATATGCCCCCCATGCCGCAAGGCGTTCGCGAAGGGATAATCAAAGGGCTGTACCCGTACCAAACCTTTACGCCTGCCAATGGAGCCAAACATACCGTTCAGCTTCTCGGATCGGGTGTGATTCTCCGCGAGGTTCTCAAAGCCGCACAAATTTTGGCCGAGAAATATCGGGTCGCAAGCACAGTGTACAGCGCCACCAGCTACCAAATGCTCCGCCGCGATTGCATCGAGACGGAACGCTACAATCGTTTGCATCCCGACCAACCCAAAAAGGTCAGCTACGTCGAAAAAGTTCTCGGACCCACCAGCGGACCCATCATTGCCAGCAGCGACTACATGCGCGCCTTGCCCGAGCAGATTTCCCCGTACCTCAACGGGCGATTGCTCGCTTTGGGGACCGATGGTTTTGGTCGTTCTGCCACTCGGCCTGCCTTGCGGAGCTTCTTTGAAGTGAATGCCGAGCATGTGGTGGTGGCTGCCTTGTATGCCTTGGCAGAACGCGGAGAATTGGATCGACAGATCGTCAAGCAAGCGATCAAGGATATGGGCATCAATCCCGATGCCCCCCCCCCTTGGACCCTTTAAGATTCTCTCGTCTCACATTGCCCCCGACTCCCTCGAATAGAATTGTTCCTTGGGAAGCCAAGGGAATCAAAACGGGCAAGGGGTTATTCTTGGCTTGATTCTACCACCGAGAGGATTTTCCCCTTCTTTATCGAACCGCACCACAACAGGATCAATCTTTCGCAAGCTCAACCGACTCATCCCACTCAAGAACATTATCGTTGGGATAATTCGTTCCCAAACGCCTCCCACTCATCCCATTCAAAGGCTCAGAGGCTACCATCGTCACAAAGAATCTTAAAATGATCTAGTAAAGGAAGGATTACACCCTATCAGGGAGAGGATATTGTGCGGAATTTGATTCTCGGGACCGCAGGGCATATCGATCATGGAAAAACCTCATTGGTCCGCGCCCTCACTGGGGTCAACACCGATCGATTACCGGAAGAAAAGGCCCGAGGAATTACGATCGACATCGGGTTTGCTCAGTTAACTTTAGGAGATTATCGTCTGGGGATCGTCGATGTACCG
>CAZFDX010000272.1:0-6773 GCA_964518325.1 uncultured Alcaligenaceae bacterium
GAAAAAAGAAGGTTTCGAGACCATCATGGTCAACTCGAACCCCGAAACGGTTTCAACCGATTACGACACCGCCGACCATTTGTTCTTCGAGCCTTTGACCGCAGAAGATGTGCTTAATATCTGCGATCGAGTACAACCGACGGGGGTGATTGTTCAATTTGGCGGGCAAACCCCGTTGAATTTGGCCAAGGCACTGGCTTCCCAGAATGTGCCGATTATTGGAACATCCGTTGAAAGCATCGATATTGCCGAGGATCGCGAGAAGTTTAGCAAACTGCTCACTCATTTGGGGATCAAGCAACCCGAAAGCGGCACCACTACCGATCTGCAAGAGGGGTTACATATCGCCCGCAAACTCGGCTATCCGGTGCTGGTCCGTCCCAGTTATGTTCTCGGTGGCCGTGCTATGGAGATTGTCAACGACGATCAAGAGTTCCGCAAATATGCCTCGATCGCCATTGATGCTGCTCCCAATAAATTGATCCTGATCGATAAATTTTTGGAATCGGCCGTAGAGGTTGATGTCGATTGTATTGCCGATGGCGAAACGGTCGTCATCGGAGGAATCATGCAACACATTGAGGAAGCGGGGATTCACTCCGGTGATAGCGCTTGCGTGATTCCTCCCCACTCGTTACCGCAACAAATTATTGATGAAATCCGCAATCAAAGCATGAAATTAGCCCGCGAGTTGAACGTGTGCGGGTTGATGAATATCCAATTTGCCGTTGCCAACGCCCATAGCGAGAAGCCGGAAATCTTCATTCTCGAAGCGAACCCCCGAGCCAGCCGAACAATTCCGTTTGTCTCGAAAGCCATCGGGGTTCCCCTTGCCCGTCACGCCGCCCTTGTCATGGCGAGAGCAAAAACGTTGAAAGAAATCGGCTTCACTCAAGAGGTCGTACCGGCTCATTTCTCGGTGAAAGAAAGCGTTTTCCCCTTCAATAAGTTTCCGGGAGTTGACCCTATTTTGGGACCGGAAATGAAATCGACAGGGGAAGTCATGGGGGCCGACAAAATTTTTGCCATGGCCTTTGCCAAAGCCCAAATGGGGGCCAACTCTCCATTACCGGAAAGCGGGATTGTCTTCATTTCGGTCAATGATAAAGATAAACAAGCCGTGATTCCGATTGCCCGCGATTTTGCCGTGTTGGGCTACAAACTGATCGCCACACGCGGGACCGCGAAAATCCTGCGAGAACATCAGATTGATGTCACCGAGGTCCCTAAAATTCAAGAAGGCCGTCCCGACCTGATCGATCGGATGAAAAACAACGAAGTGGCTCTAATCATCAATACCCCCAGCGGTCGATCCATGCGAATCAACGAGGGGCGCCTTCGCGCCGCAGCCGTGGCCCATCGCGTGACCTGTATCACCACCTTGGCTGCTGCCGAGGCGGCGGCTCAAGCCTGTCGGGCCTTGCGACAACAACGATTTGAAGTCACCTCTCTGCAGGAATGGTTCGGAAAACCTTTAAGTTCCTGATTGCTCTGAGTCGGTGCGAAAAAAAACGGACCTGCAAATGAGGTCCGTTGCACTCGCCCGAAAATTTTACGAATCAATTTTTCTTCTACGATCCAGCGTTTGATTCTTCCTCACATCTCAAGCGTTTGATTCTACTTCAACACGCGCAGTAACGGCTCGAGTGCCCAGCGGAAACTACCGGTCAATTGTGCCGAAAGCACGCCGACGGTGGGCACAATATAGGTCGCAAACGAACCGATAAATTTCTTATCGAAGGAGAATTTTCCAGGCGTGGTTTGCGAAACTCGCGAAACCAGTTCATCCCGATTCATTTCCACTAACACATACAACACACCAGCGATTCCTAGGCCACTTAGAGCTAATAAGCCCACGAGGAGCAATTTTTCAGGATGGAACGGATACGAAGTGGCCGCCATCAGTAGTAACGAACTCGTCACCACCGAGGCCCAAACCAAATTCCGTAATTGCACAAAAAATTGGGACAGGTAAATCACCACTTGGGTGGCCGCAACCGATTCCGCAAGGGAAACCCATTCGGGGTCATTGGTGGCGGCTGGTTTTTCGTCGCTATCCCCCCCCCCATAGGCTTCATCAACCGGTAAGCCGCGCCCTCGGCGGGTCAGAAGGATCAAACAGGTGGCCGCTGCCTGATTGAGTTTCTCACGAGCTTCTCGCGCTGCCCGATGGGTCGATTTCTTCGTGGTCGATTTGGATAAATACGGGTGAAGTATCTGCTCGATCTCCTCCGCAAGGGATTCAAATTGATGCAACTCCTGAGGGGCATTCGGGTCTTTTTTCGCTGCCTCGGCCAATAAACGAAGTTGATGCGTGGGGATATTCAAATGCGAAAGATGGGGTCGCTGCGTGAACATCGATTTCCCAAAGACTTCAGCGATTTTTGCGGGCAGTTTGGAAAAGGCCCGCATCATAGGTAGTGCAGAGATTGCTACCAATAATTTCTTGATGGCGGTCCACAAAAAGAACATCCGAATCAACGTCGTTGCCGAAAGAACAAACAGAATCGCAAAACCGACGAAAAAGGCAATATCCCATGCCCAGCCTTCTACGGTCGGAAGAGACTGAAGCCAAACCGCTAAACCAAAAGCCCCTATGGCAATCACCGCAGCCGATAAAGGTTTCGCATGCCGCACAATCACCGATTCATGTCGCATTTCCTCCCGAAGGTGAGCATCGGCAGCAATAATCGGTTCAAACTCTTTTTCGTTGCTGTAAGGGGTAGGCACATGAAAGCGATCGATCAAATAGGCTCGCTTCAGTTGGAAAAAGGCCCACGCCATGAACGAGGCACACACAAACGCCAACGGAGTTAACGGGGAAAGGCCGCTTCCCAAATCGACCGCTCGGATGAAAAATAAGGCTCGGCGGGTGCTATCCCCGATGGTCCAAAAGCGAATCAAAAAGGTAGCCACAAAACCAATCACCACAAAGAAGATCGCTAGATTCAACACTAACCACGAGATGGTTTCTGCACGGGTCATAACACCCCCCCCCGCTGTTAATACGCCCGATTCTTGTGGGAGTAATCGTCCGCGAAGCACTTGGCCGACACCCTTCCGAAACAGGGGTTTGAGCATCCCGATAAATAATCCTGCCATGATAATCACTGCGATGAACACGGAAGCGGTGGACCAATCCCATCGGAAACCTCGGGCGCTCGCATGAACGATCGCTAACGAAAGAATCGGGGCAGCGAAGATAACTTGGGCGCCAAGGATAATGTTGCGATAAGCGAGATCGGGGAGTTTTAGCAACGATCCGCCGCGCCAAAACAACCGCGTATAGGGATTGCCAAAAGCACGCGAAATCAAATAGCCCCAAAAGCCAAGTAAAACCACGGCAATCGGAAGCATGGCCCCCGGATATTCCAGCCCGACGACCTCGATCGGCTCTTCGGCCTTGTAGGACTTATTCAAATAGACATAGTTGGACTGGTCATCGTAACTGGTATTCAAATGCAACGGAATCAAGGTTCCATTCGGTGCCACCACACTAATCCAAATGGGAGGCCGTTGCTCCGCCAAAGGAGAATGAGCATCGAGCAAGGAAAAACTCGGTGCCCGATATTCCAACAACTGATTTTGTAAACCTAAATGAACCAAGATCGCATTATAGATTCCTTGGGTTCCAACGGTGGGAAAAAGGATCCGCTCACTAGTGCTACCATCGACCCAGCGTTGATTTCTCGGGGTTAACGGGTAGGTGGAACCCACAATCACGCCGCGCATGTGGTAACGATATTCAGGATGGGCCAACAATAGATCGGCCCCCGTCACGAAAACGCGGACATCGGGGCAATACTCCCGCACCAGACGGGTCAAAAAGAGTTTATCCCGAGTGTCGGATGCCACTACCCCCACATAACGGCATTGCTCGCGGGCAATCGTCTGCAAGATACGAGCCAGAACCTGACCATTGGAAGCCGTTGTGGTTAACCCCCCTTGCGAGGGAACACCATCGATGGGGCCTAACTCATCGGCAATCGATACCGAAAGGGGTTCGTTGTTGGCCAAACCGGCTTGTTCATCTTTTCTCTTGAACATTTGGGCCGATTCCGACTTGATTCGCGAAATGTGCAGCGGGAATCGCAGCACGATGACCTCATCATCTTTATGCGCACCCGCAATTTGTCGGCCGAACCCCGTACCCGATTCGGTCAGAATCGCAACCTTGCCGGGAAGTTGATTGACACCGGTTTTCTCGATATTTTCGTTCGCTAACGAACGATCTCGTTTTGTTAAATAATCCAGAATCGCATTCAGGGTAATACGGGTCGGAATCACCGTCGAGGTAAACTCAATCGTACTGCTTTCATCTTCTGCGGTTCGTCCTGCGTTGTATCGATCAAAATCATCTCGGCGGACCGCCGTAGCATTGCCCGTAATCACCGAGAAATGGTATCGGGGATTGAAACGCCATTTCGATTGACCCGACCAATCGTTGAGTACAAATTGCAACGAGGTTTGCGAGCCGGAAAAATAAGGTCCCACAATCCGCACGGTGGAATCGGCAGGGACCCCGACATCGCGCATAATCTCAAGGGCTTCCGTCATGGCGCGTTTATGAATCCCGCTGGTCGGAGTTTCGCCGATCAAAAAAACCACACACAAGCCCGGATGGGGCACCCCTTTTTTGGGATCGCTGGGATGACGGAATAACAGCACACCGGGCCTTGAATCCCGAAGAATTGTCGTTGTTCCATCGGGTTTGGGTTTAGCGCGTTTATCGACCTCCCAAGGTAACCAACAACGATCGTAGACATATCCATTCTTTCGCTCGACGGCCCGTTGGATCGAATCGATCACCGCATCAAACGCATAACCAAAGGGGCTATCTAAAGGATCGGGGACACAAGCAATCAGAAATTCCGTCCGGAAGCCATGGATGTTATTGCGCAACTCATCTTCCGGAGAAAGTGCCCGATCGTGCGTGCGGTGAAAATCAAAAACGGGTTTGAGTCGTTCTCCCATCGGCGGGGGGGGGGGTTCTTCGACTTTTTTCTCCTCTTTTTTTGGAGGCGGTGTCGATGATCCCGTTTGGGGAACCCCCACAGCAAAAATTCCGAGAATCCCCGTGAGAAGCACCCAAGGAAGCGGCGTGTTGATGGATTTTTCTTTATCTGCCACGATGACCACCACAGCGAGCCAATTCGAACAATTCGTGGACACGGGCAAGGCTCGGTGCTCGCGTCCCTGCAAGCAATCTGTGAGTTTAGCCGAGATAGATAAAATCGAGCAAGAGCAATTTTTAAGCAGGGTAAATAGGATGGCAAGGGTATTTCAATAACAAATAGGATGGCAGGGCTATTTCAAGAAGTAAGTTAGGTCATCCCATTCAGGGGTAAAGTGTCCAACACTCTCGCTTGGAAGCGTTGCGGAACGGCCCGATGACTGACGGCATCAACTCCATCGGGCAAAGGAATAACAACTTCAATGGCTAGGGGGAACGCCCCGAATGAGTCGCTCTACTTGTTCTTGTCCCACCACTGACGCCATGCCAAAAGGGCTTTGGTACGCTCGGTTGAGTTCGCAGTCGGTTCGGGACCGAAATCGACCTTTGTCAGAATTTTCAAACTTTGACGGGCATTTTGAACGATCTGAGGGTCCGAATCGCCCAACAGTCGAATCAACTCAGGTACTAAAATTTTGTCCGATTTACTCCCACAAGCCAAGGCGGCCGCCCGCCGAATTTCCGGATCGGAATCCCGCAGCATCTCGAACAAGGTGCCGACCGTCATCCGCGTGAGTCTTCGGGCAAGGGCCTCGCGGGCTTGAGTTTGTGAGGCACCGGTAAATTGCGCCGCCAATCGGGCCAAGGCTTCCGTGTATTCCGCCCCTTTCGTTTCGGCGTAGCGATTCAGCAGTTCTCCCATATCATCCCCACGACCTGCTTTGACGGCCAAAACCAGTCGATCGACTTTTTTGAGATAATCTTCATCTGGTCGGGTCACGGGGGAAACGGGATTCGGTCGGGACGGGTCCGCTTTCGGATCGGTCTTCGGATCGGTTCGGGGGTCCGTTTTCACTGGATCGTTTTTGGTCGAAGAATTGGTGGGATCGGTTTTACCACCCGAAGGAAGCAGCTTGGAAATATCCCCCCCACCGACCAATGTCGCCGTTCCGGGGTCTTTCACTTGCCCGCGAAGTGAACGCGAGAGATCGCCCGCAAGATTGGCTCGCGAAAGAAACAAAACCGCCAAGGGGGTCGAAACATCGGGTTCCATTCCACCGTGAAAAGTGCTGGTCCAAGAACCATCTCGTCTCTGGGAAGCAACAAGCGCATCGGCCCCCCACGCATACCAATCGATATTGCCAATCGTATTTAACCCCAGCAGAACTCCGACCCGTTCGATAGACCATAGCAGATACAGGTTCTCATTCGAATCATTCAAACGAAAGCGTTTTTTGCCTTTGATAACACGATCATCCTGTTGAGCGTCCCGATTGATGGCAGTGCCCAAATACTTCAGGCCCGCTTCGAGAGCTTTATCTTTATCGATGCCCAAATCCGGCGCGCCCTTTTTGCCCGCATCGGGACGATTTCGCATCGCCGCTTCTTTAAGGCCGTAACCCAGCCCCACGGCAATTAGCCCCGAACAGGTCATGGCAGGTGATTCCCCCCCCCGTTGAGTGTGGCCCCGCCGTCCATTTTTCATCTTGCAAACCCGATAGGATATATACCAAAGAGCAATCGCATTATCACGAGGCACACCAATACGACGGGCGCACCATAATACCACGGGTGGAAATTGGGTATTGGAATGAGCCCC
>CAZFDX010000273.1:0-2224 GCA_964518325.1 uncultured Alcaligenaceae bacterium
TACCTACTTACTCTGGAAGCAAGAGAATTTTTTGGCGGTTCTGTTTTTTGCCTTTGAGATAGCGACCCGCCGGCTCCATAGCGATTTGAAATTGCAGTTCACCCGACCACGTCCCTTTCACGAGGAGATTCAACAACTCGGCGATTATAGCTTTCCGAGCGGGCATGCCTTGGCTACCACTGCGATCGTGACCCTGTGCCTGTTCTTGGTGGTGGTCTACTGCAAACCGCTTAAACTGCGAGTCACTTTATTAGGTTTAGGAATCCTGTTCATTCTCAGCATTGCTGCCACTCGTGTTTTACTTGGGGTGCATCATTTTCTCGATGTTTCAGGCGGGGTGGCCTTTGGCCTAGGCTGGGCCTTTTTAGGATGTGCGATTTGTGAATGGAGACGCCCCAAGCTCATTTCACCCGCTCAATGGAACCCGATTACAGATGCTCCCAAACTGGGGGAATCGAACTAGAGCCAGTTCCCATAGAGTGAAGCCGTTGAAATCTGGAATGATACGATTTCCCGTTGACGATTTGGAGTCCTTGACGCGACACCGATCTTGAACTGGCTTTAAGAAAAAATCTCCTCGCATGGTTTTAGGACGTGATGTTGTTTCCCCAACTCTTGAAGTGAGGGGCTTCCCCGACGATGACTATCAACGAAAGAGACATCGAGGTTTCTTCGACGATGAATATCAACGAAAGAGACATCGAGGCGTCCCCCAAAGATGACCTTGGGAGGTGGAACGCGAATATGCTGCGACATTTTTCCGGTGGGAGAAAGAGACTCTGCTGCTGATGTGGTGCTGATCTGTCGTTTAACTCTGTCGTTTAACCAGCATTCGTGCCTGTGGCAGCAAAGTCTTCCATCTTCCGAGCGACGGCCAGCGGAATCACCTTCTTAAATTTGTTGGTGCGTTTGAGTTCGACCCAATTTTTGAGAATCCATTCCACCCGAGGGGATTTCGTTCGAGCATAGAAGTCGTTCAAAAGCGGATGAAGCCATTCATACTCGAAGTAGGTACAATTCGTCCAAGTGACACTCTTCGAGTGAAGTTTCTTGGGCAGATCGTTGCTAAAGTCCAGAACAATCAATTCGCCCCCCGTCATTCCGGAACCGACTTCATTTTCGATGGGGCCTAGGATGACGACTCTCCCCCGTGTCATGTATTCACAGGCATACTTACCGGATGCTTCCGCCACGATGGTAGCCCCCGAATTGCGGATGCCTAGGCGATGCCCTGCCAAGCCACTCAGGAAGATATTTCCGCCGGTAGCTCCATAGCCGACGTTGTTGCCAGCCACACTTTGAATCGCCCCGCCATAATCACTGGCCGAGTAATCGAGTGTGACCACCACATGCCCGCCCGAAATTCCCTTGGCGACCCCGTCTTGGGCAAAACCGGTGAGGTAAAGTTCCAACCCCGAAACGCACCAAGCACCAAAACTTTGACCGGCTTCTCCCTCGAAGGAAACCCGAATTCGGCGATGGTTGGGCATTCCTTCTCGACCGTAGGTCTTGGCGATTAAACCGGCAATGGTCGCCCCCACCGAGCGATCGGAGTTGCGGATTTTGTAGAATAGGTCCAGACTTTGAGCATGTTCGATGGCATCTCGGGCGGCTTCCACAATTCGGTTATTCAATTCTCGTTCATTGGGATTCGCGCAGACACCGGTTAAGCTCGTTTCTTGCTTGAATCGAGTTTCGAGCCCCTCTAGGGCCATTTCCGGATGCAAGAATTTATCGAGTTTGAGTTTGGCACCGCGACCGGGAGTTTTTTCGTTTCGCTTGAGCAGGTCGGTTCGCCCCACAATTTCCCGAATGGTCTTGGCGCCCATTTCTGCCAGCAGTTTCCGAACTTCTTCGGCCACTTGTTTCAAATAGGCTTTGGTATGCTCGGGGTGACCTTTGTATTCACCTTGGGTTCCCGTGATACCGGTGGGACAATTGGGAATATGGCAGCTCTTACAGACGATACAGCCGACCGAAACCATAAGGGCTTGGCCGAAGCTAAATTGTTCCGCACCAAACAGGGCATATTTGATTACGTCGTAACCATTTTTGATCCCCCCCCCTACGCGAAGAATCACAGAAGTTCGCAGGCCGTTTAACACAAGGGCTTGATGAGCTTCGGCCAGTCCCATTTCGCTGGGAAGGCCCGAGTGTTCCTTGCTCGAAAGCATGGCGGCACCGGTTCCCCCGTCGATCCCATCAATTTCGATGATATCGGCAC
>CAZFDX010000274.1:0-3999 GCA_964518325.1 uncultured Alcaligenaceae bacterium
ACTCGGATACGATTTCCGTGTCGTGTTCATAGACATAAATTAATCGTAAGCCTAATGATAAGTCAATAACAGGTTCTAAGAACCGAGGAACCCCAATCGAGAAAAAAAACGAGGCCCCCCCAAACAAATCCCGATTGACATCCGGATGAGCCGCAAGAGGACCAAGGGCTAGTCGATCTTCAGTTCTTTCCCGCTCCATTTACGGGCTTTCCAGTTGTAATCGGTAAAGCAATAGTCGAAAGTGCCATCGGTATACAAATCCAAGGCGCCGTACAGCGGGGGGAAGCCGTATTCGCTGCCGTTCCACCAAGCTCCGCTGGCGGCTCCTCCGCAGATGTACCATACCCCACGATATTCGCAGCGGTCGCAAGTATGCATATGTCCGCTGAGACACAATTTCACGTTCGGATAACGCCGGAATAATTCGCTGATGGCCCAGCAATCGACATGCTGCCAAATTTTCGGAATCAACACCCCATCGGTTTTCCGGTACGAATCGCCGTAAAGCGAAGAGGTCACACTCACAATGGGTAGATGACTAAAAACCACAATCGGGGTTTCCTTAGGGGTCTTTTTCAAATCTTCTTTCAACCATTTGAAATGCTCTTCGGAAAGGTCCCCATACTTAGGCCAGTTGCACACACTATTCAGGGCAATGAAATGCCAGCCCCCTTTATCGAAGCTGTAATACGGGGCCGGCATTCCCAATACTTCTTGCATCAGGGTAAAGCCTTTTTTCGATTCGGGCACGGCTTTGGTCGGTTCCAATCCATCCCAAACATCGTGATTTCCTAAGCAAGCATACATGGGAACCTTGCAATTTTTGACCGCTTCTTTCCACACGTTAATTTGCTCTTCGGCTTTGGCGCCGGTGACTTTGCCATCGATCCCGAGAACGGAATCGCCGGAGTTAATCACAATATCGGGGGACCATTGTTTACCGAACATATGCTGAAACATCGCCTCGACCCCTTTGGGGGCTTCGCGATCTTTGGTGATATGCACATCCGTAATGTGCGCCACCCGAAGGGCAACCTTTTTTTCGGAATCGGGGGCGGCTGTGCTGACGTTTGAAATAGCCAACGAAGCCGCACCCACTGCTAACATTTCGCGACGCGAAAGCATGATCTTCTCCCAAGGGGATTTTGAGGTCGTTCTATTCGTATCCTATGAGTTTATTTTTATTTCAGATCGAGCATTACTTCAGATCGATGGACCATTCTTGAACGGGTTGTTTTAACTCGAAACTCACTCCCGAGGTGGCAGGGTTCGCATACTGAGCAGGGAGTTGAAACTTGGGCATAATAGGTTGCGAAGGAGGAACCAGATCATCTTTTTTCTCACTGGCCCCCTTACCGGTTAAAACCGGATCGGCCTTTCTGGGCATTTGCAGTAACGCTTGCTGAAAGGCAACCTTGAATCCGCGAAATAAGAAAACACGTTAAAATATCCTTGTGAGGATCAATGAGTTGCGTGGAACCAACAGTCAGACGATTGGGATGAAGATCAATCACATCGGGTAAGGAGTACACGCATCAGGTGAAGATCATGCACATTGGTGCGGGGCACTCGCTGAAGATGGAGCTGGGGGAATCCGAAGGGCCGAGATAATCAACCCACAGGGGCGCCCCTTCACCACAGCAATTTCCTTCAGATGGCCCATGATCTCAAAACCGAGACTTTGGTTGATGTGATGAGTGGCCTGATTATGATCGAAATACATGCTCAGCAAGGTGGTTACCCCCAAGCGAGGACATTGCGAGATAACAAATCGCTTGAGCCGTTTGCCGATCCCCTGTTTGTGAAAGGCCAACGCCACATAAACGCTAATTTCTGCCGTGGCGGAGTAAGCCGGCCGACCTCCATAAAACGAACTTAGGTAAGCGGTCGCGGCAATTTG
This sequence comes from uncultured Alcaligenaceae bacterium, assembly GCA_964518325.1. Classification (GTDB taxonomy): domain Bacteria; phylum Planctomycetota; class Planctomycetia; order Gemmatales; family Gemmataceae; genus SKW135. The sequence goes on from CAZFDX010000274.1 coordinate 1,901, forward strand.
TCCCTCTTTCTCGACCACCCAAATCGGTCGTTTGTCGGGAGTGAATTTCCGAAACCATTCCCGCCGTTCTTCCACCGTGATCGGTTCGGTATCGGCCGTGGACCATCCCGCAGGGATCGACTGGTTGTAAATATCAATAATGGTAGGAAGGTCGGCCTCGGTGGCATAACGAATCAATAAATCCTCAAATGTAAATACGTTGATTGGTTTATTCTCCATCTTCATTCTCAGTAATCCAACAATTTTCCTTTGCCTTTGCCTCATCTTGGTTCTGGGTAAGCCGAGAATTTTCCCTTTGCCTCATAGTCATTCTCGGTCATCCCAGAATTTATCCGATGAGGCTTTTACGCCGTTTGATGTAGTCCCAGACGACAAAACGATCCAAATCGCGGCCAGCCGTAAAAATCACCCGTCCTTGAGTCGATTCTGCCATCCGGTACGCAAATCGGACATCCTCTTGGGATTGATTCCAGCTTTGCAGTAGGAAGATATTGATAGTGATGCCTTCTTTAGCGCACAGATGAGCTTCGCGGAGTGTCGCTTCCTCGGTGCGGCGATTCGCCGGATACATGAGAAATAATTGCGAACCTTCAAAGTGGGCGGTCGGCAGACCATCGGTGATTAACACCAACTGCCGATTGGGAGTATCGCGGGTGCTGAGAAACTGCCGGCCCAAACGCAGCGCATGTTGGATATTCGTGAAATGAGGGGGAATTTGTAATTCGCTGATGTTTGGATCGCTCATGTCGGCTCGAAGACGAACCACCGGATCGAAAATCGTTACCGGTTTTGGCATCAGCATGGGGACATCGGCCACGGCCACGGGTTTAGCGAAGCTGTACATCTCGATGAACTGGAGAAAATCGCCCGGATACTCCTTCCGGATAAGGCCATCGAGTGCTAGCCCCATCCGTTTGACGTTGACATACAATTCGCCGTAGCGCATCGAACCCGACATATCCAAAAGAACACACGTTGCCGCCTTGGGAGTGTTCCGAGTTCGGTGAATCTCAATATCTTCGGGTTTCATTCGCACGGGTAATTGAGGGCCACTACGGATGAGGGCATTGATCATCGAACTTGGAATATCCATTTGGGCGGCGGAATCACCAAATTCATAGGGTTTGGTGCGCGTTGATTCTGTGGCCCCGTCCCCTTCGACTGGAAGGTTATGCCGACCGGTCCGCGAAGCCTGCAATTCATGGAAGATAGTGGTCAGAACCGACGACTGAAATAACCGATAGGCTTTCGGTGTGAGTTGGTACCCGTTGCGATCGCGGTTGACACCTTGGCGTTCTGCTTCCGCACGCACTAGCTCTTTGATTTGTTCTTGCAGTCGGCGCAGGTTCTCCATCTGCTCCAGATCGGCAAATTCCGAAAGAGCCTCCATATCGATGATGCCGACTTTGGCGTTCTTTTTCGCTTCTTCCAGTTGCTCTAAGAGCTTGTCGATGAGTTCAAGCTCTTCTTTGATCTCAAGGGCCTTGGGGACGTCCATAGGCGTTTTGCCGCTGAAGGAATACTTCGAGGCCAATTCATCGACCTGATATTTCTCACCTAACTTTTGGGTCAATGCCAGTATCGATTTTCCAAAGGCATTACGTCCACTGAGGTAGTAAAGCGATTCCAATTCATAAAGTTGTTCGCTCCGCACGGCCTTTTCAAAGGCAGCTGCAAGGTTTTTGGGCGGCTTATATTGGGCAGCCGATTCATGGAATTTTTGATGGGCCTCTTTCTGGGCTTCCTCCGTTCGATAGGTTTCCAGAATTTTTCGCTTTCGTTCTTTGAGTATCTCAATCAAGGCATCTAGGCTAGGGCCTAGTCCCCGAATTTGTGAGGGGTCGATCTGAACTGCGTTGGCCAATTCCTCTTCGGTCAGCTCGCGGGTATGGCCATAAAAGAGCAAGTGTTCCATCGCGGCCGAGGCCACCTCAGGCGGGGCAGCCCGAGGCGACGGAAATTGGACGGGATCATACCCTTGATAAGTGTGAATGATTCCACCCGTTTTGTTTGCGGATGAGTTCGATTCGGAACTCGAGGTGCGTTTCATGAAAGGTTCCTCCATCTTCATAGTAGGGAACCTGTAAACCCTCTGGGGA
>CAZFDX010000275.1:0-2360 GCA_964518325.1 uncultured Alcaligenaceae bacterium
CCTTGGGGGAGACCCGCGACCGAAACTGGCAGCCACGCTGGATGCTTTTTTTGGCACACCTGCGGAACCAAGAATTTTCCCTGCCGAGAATGACCCCATCCTCAAGCCGGAAATTAAAAGTCAACTGCAATCGCTCCATGCCATTGCCGAGGAATTGCAGCTGCGCCCCGAAATTTTGGCCAAGGGGGCTTCGCTTTACCGCACCAATTGCCAAACCTGCCACGGGGTTACCGGCGGAGGGGATGGTCCCGCAGGGAGGTACCTAACTCCTTTGCCGCGAGATTATCGCCAAGGGGCCTTCAAATTTATCAGCACCGGTTACGACTTCACCGCCGACAAAGTGCGGGCAAGGCCCCATCGGGACGATTTGGCCCGCACGATCCGCAAAGGTCTCGACGGCACTTCGATGCCCGCTTTTTCGACCCTCAGCGAAGCCGATGTGCAAGCCCTTGTTTCCTATGTGATTCACCTTTCCCTTCGCGGGGAGATTGAGTATCGGTTTTTCCGAATCGGTGCCGATAAAAAAATTGCCGAAGAAGACCCCGATGGTGACCCCGAGGCGCTCCCTGAATTTGCCACACGGCAGCTCGATCGGCTGTTGAAATTGTGGAAAAAATGCAACGAAAAAACCATCACCCTTGAAGAAGACCCCTATCTGACCGAAGCCGCTAAACTGGAAGCCGCTGCGCGGGGGCATCGGTTGTTTCTAGAAAATTGTGCCAGTTGTCACTTGGGCTACGGCCGCGAGTCGAAATTGAAATTCGATGCTTGGGGCAGCATTACCAAACCGAGAAACCTTGCCGGCGAAGGGTATCGGGTCGGGCGCACTCCGCAAGAAATTTTCACTCGCATCTACGAGGGGATTCCGGGAGCGGGCATGCCCGAAAAGCGAGACCTATTGGCCACCCCCGCCGAGAAGGCCGAGGGACGTAGCCGAATGTGGGACCTCGTCTACTTCGTATACTACCTTGGCGATGCCTATAAACGTCGCCAACTCCGTAACGAATTTGGTTTGCCCATTGATTGAATTGGTTTGCCCATTGATTGAAAAGGACGTGGTTTCATGAATCCGGTTCCGGTCGCTCATTATCGTTGCGGGGCAGGACAACCCCTGCTTTGGATCGCCGGCCCCTGCGTGATGGAATCGAAGGAACTGGTTCTTTCTGTTGCCCACCGATTAGCAGAACTGGCCAACCAACTGGGGTTGCAGCTCGTGTTCAAATCATCGTTTGATAAAGCGAATCGGAGTTCGGCCAAATCGTTTCGCGGACCCGGACTGCAAGAGGGCCTTCGTTGGCTAGAAGATGTCCGCACCCGCACCGGTTTACCCATCACCACCGATGTTCACGAACCCGAACAGGCCACGCTCGCCGGTCAGGTGGTCGATCTGCTGCAAATCCCCGCTTTTTTGGCTCGGCAAACCGATTTGATCTTTGCCGCAGGCGCCACCGGAAAACCCGTGAATGTGAAAAAAGGCCAATTTATGGCCCCTTGGGATATGAAAAACGTTGTCAGTAAATTGGCCGAGGTCGGCAATACGAAGGCGTTACTGTGTGAACGAGGAACCACTTTCGGCTACGGGAATTTGATTAACGACATGCGAGCGATTCCTTGGATGCAAGAAATTGGCGCTCCGGTGATCTTTGATGCCACTCACAGCGTACAAACTCCGGGGAGCGGCGGGGATCGCACATTGGGAGACCGCAAAATGGTCCCGTATTTGGCTCGGGCTGCTGTTGCCGCCGGTTGCGATGGGCTATTTGTCGAAACTCATCCGCAGCCCGATCAGGCCAAATCGGATGGCCCCAACATGATTCCGCTCGACGAGTTCCCTAACCTTGTAAAACTGTGTACTCGAATCAAAAAAGCTCTGGAAACTCAGGAATGACTTCGATAAATCTCCGTTGGTTTTGTCTGGCGGTTTTCACCTCGACCTTACTTGGGATCGTCGGTTGTGGCGAAAATCGTAACTCCACTACCAATAAAACCCGTCTGATTAAAGAACCCGAACAACTTCGCAAAGAGAGTCTGGAAAGCCTCTTGCAGGCTCAAACGGTGGATCAAATCAAATCGGCCCTTGCCCAGCTCGATAATCAAGGGACCAAAGATCGTCCCAAATTCACCGAAGACGATCAAAAACAGGTCGAACAATACTTCAAACTCAATCCCGAAGACCTCGAAGAAATGTCACGGGTCGATTTTACCCCTTCGGATGCGGCCTATCTCGACGATTATTTTTATGTTCGTTCGGCTGTCAAATCGTTGGAACTCGAAGGATTATCCAAACTGGAACAAGCCCAAGAAACCGTCTCGTGGTGTGCCCGAATGTGCATCTTCGAGAAAGAAGCCAAACGGGGGCT
>CAZFDX010000276.1:0-2249 GCA_964518325.1 uncultured Alcaligenaceae bacterium
CTACCGAGCGTCCATCGTGCGATCCCTTTCCTGTAGCGAAGATTTGGCCTTCGAGATTTATTACGAGGTGATCGAACGACAGAAGGCCAGTTCGTTGACTTTTTGGCGTCGATCTTCGATTGAGGCCTATTGGCTGATCTATCGCGTGGCAAATTCACGGGCTTGTTTTTCAACAAAGGGGTTATTCAGCATAAACAACGTTTGAGAAGAAACTACAGTGGTGGCGCGTTTGCCATTCGGTACACTCGGTTCGGGGAAATCGTAGGCTTGGAAGAAGTCGAACAGTACGCCTCGGATGATCGGGATATAAACACTGCGGCGATTGTGGTCATAGCGTTGTTGGTCGGTGGTCGGATTGGTGGAAACGTAGCTAAAGTTCCCGTTGTAAAGTAACGATCCGCCCAAAGTGCGGTCGAGCTTTCCGGAAACGGCCAAGATACCATCGCGGATGGCTTCCGCTTCGAGTCGCCGACGGGGATACCGGCTGAGCAAACGATTATCCGGATCGATCAAAAAGGCCTCGGGATTGGCGGCGCTGCTCATTTGGTACACTGCCGAGCTGAGAATGAGCCGATGGAGTTTTTTGAATGACCAACCTTCCTCGATAAACTTCGAGGCCAACCAATCCAATAATTCCGGATGGCTGGGACGATCCCCTAGTTTTCCAAAATTGTCCGGCGAACGAACCAGTCCTTCACCAAAATGATGCTGCCAAACTCGATTGACAATCACCCGAGCGGTGAGCGGATTTTTGGGATCGCTCAGCCAACGGGCGAGTTCGAGTCGTCCACTGGATGGCCGGCTCGAACCATAACGGGTTTCGTTCGTTTGAAGAGGAAGGGGATCGTTGTTTGAGGGAAGCAAGGGGGTTTGATTTTCACCCGCTAAGATGCGTGGTAGAATCAGCGGGGCTTCTTCGCCGGGGGTCAGATAATTGCCCCGAATTTGCACAAACAGGTTTCTGGCTTTGCCATCCGCTTTCACTTCGGGATATTTAGGATTCTCGGCCACGGCCAGAACCATAATGGGTTTCGGAATTTCGGCCCGAATTTTTTCGACTGCTTGTTTGAGTTCCAGCAATTTCACCAGTGGTGCCCAGAAACCGGCAGGGGGATTCGCAGTAAACTGATTCAGGGCATCGGTAGCAATTTTCAGTCGAGCGTCTCTTTCGGCCTTGAGCTTGGGATTTTCGGAATTCGGTAAGGGGCGTTCGTAGGTTTTCGCCACCGTTGAGAGATTTTCCATCGTGCGCGTGCTGGTGAAAATACTCAAAAGCGAGTAATAATCTCGGGTCGGAATGGGGTCGAATTTATGATCGTGACAGCGGGCACAACCGAGCGTAAGTCCCAAGATCGATTTGCCAATAGTGTCGAGTTGTTCATCGGCAATATCGAGTTTCATCTTTTGTTTGTCGGGTTCGGCCAGTAATTTGGGACCCAAAGAGAGGAACCCCGTGGCGGTTAAACGATCGGGATTTTGATGGGCATCGGGCAGGAGGTCGCCTGCGATTTGTTCCAGAATAAATTCGTTGTAGGGTTTATCGGCATTGAAACTTTTGATGACATAGTCGCGGTAGCGCCATGCATTCCCAAAGGCGGTATTTTCATCTAAGCCGTTGCTATCGGCGTAGCGGGCGACATCTAACCAATGCCGGCCCCAGCGTTCTCCATAGGCAGGCGAATTGAGTAAACGATCGATTACTTTCGACCAAGAATCGGGACTGGAATCGTTCAGGAAGGCTTGCGTTTCTGCGGGGGTGGGGGGTAAACTCGTGAGGTTGTAGGTCACACGTCGCAGAAGGACCCGCTTCTCGGCAGGGGTGTTTGGTTTCAGGTTTTTCTTTTCCAGCTCTGCCAAGATAAAGGCATCGATCGGGGTCTTGATCCAAGCGGCATTTTTCACCTGCGGGGGTTGGGGCTTTTGAATGGGTTGAAACGCCCAGAACTTTTTTTGCTCCTCAGTGAATAGGGGGGCTTGGGGATCCGTTTTGGTTTCACCCGTTGCAGAATGAGGCCAGACGGCTCCTTCTTTGATCCATTTTTCCAGATCGGCAATTTCCGAATCTTTGAGTTTGCCCTTCGGGGGCATTTTTAACTCTTCGCTTTTGTAGTGAACGGCCTTGATGAGCAAGCTCGCTTCGGGCTTACCCGGAACAAGCGCAGGGCCGGTTTCCCCACCTTTCAACAAAGAGGCTCGGCTATCCATTCGCAGTTGCCCTTTGACTTTTTTCTCACTGTGACATTCCATAC
>CAZFDX010000277.1:0-2786 GCA_964518325.1 uncultured Alcaligenaceae bacterium
GCCTCGACTACGGGGTTACCCGTCAAAGCAATTTGCTCATCGGGTATACCCTCGTCGCGAAGCGCCTGCTTGTTACGCGGGGTCGCCGCAAAATGAAGCTGAGCAATTCGCGAAATCATCCTGCGATTGGCTTCCTCCGGAAACGGACTGTGGAGGTTGTCCGTCCGAAGCCCCGCTTCCACATGACCCACAGGAATTTTGCGTTGAAAGGCAGCAATTGCACCGGCCAAGGCTGTGGTTGTATCACCCTGAACAAGAACAAGGTCTGCTCTGGTCGATTCTAAAATTGGGTCTAATGCAGCTAGTAATCGCGATGCTAATAAATTCAGGGATTGCCCTGCCTTCATCACTTCTAATTGATGATGAATTTTCTGATTAAATATCGTAATTAATGGCTCTAGCAAGGTGGTGTGTTGACCGGTGCAAACCACAATCGATCGATATTGATTCGGATAAAGATCAAGTTGACGAAGTACCGGCGCGAGTTTAATCAACTCGGGGCGCGTACCGAAAATCGTAACGATCGTTTTCAGAGACGGTAAAGCCTTGTACATCATAACCTTGCAAACCAGCCGGAGGGGGACGGTTGGCCACAAAATCAACACGATTCGTGGTTATTGTCCCAACATCCTAGAGCATAAAGGCCGATTATGCAGGATATAAGGGAATTTTGTATTATTTGTTTCATTTTTGTTGTAGTGATTGTACTAATAAATTAAAATCCTTACCGTCTGAAATGAAGATATAGCCCTAGAACATTTTCGGAATTGGCTTTGTTAAGGGGAGGGACCTTTTTCCTAGCGTTCAAGTGAATGATAGATCGAACCGCAATACCCTGCTTAAATTGGCCTGTAAGTGTGGCACTTCTTCCTTATCGTCCCAACAGAAGATACAGCCCAACGGCATGGCAGACAAATTGAAAGGGGCCAAAAACCATACAAACAAACCCGTGACCCAAACCAATCGGCGGATCCATTTTGCGGGCCTTGAGAAAGCCGAAAAGTCCCAGCAGAGCTGCTATCGGGCCAAGGATGACCCCAAGTCCGGGTATCAGACCGAACAAAAAACACAGGTAGGCACCGACCGCAGGAGGATTACCGATCGGGAGGAAAGAGAACGGAATCTCGGATTTACGAAGTTTCCGCTTTTTCGGTGTTGGGTTCGACGTCATCCGGCCTGTTACTCTCCTCCCAGCGAACATCTATAAAATCTTTAGGGTGCCCTTACCTACCAGAGTATTGAATCATGGTGAATCCGTCAGTAAAAGCCATCTATTTTGATGTGGTTGGAACGCTTTTTCATCCCGATCCTTCTGTAGGTGAGGTTTATCTCAATGCGGCTGCCCGTCATGGGGTCGTGCTTGGTGAACAGGCCATTCGCACCCGTTTGAAAGAGGCCTACATTCGACAAGAACGGATCGATCATCAAAATCATTGGCTCACCTCGGAGGAGCGAGAAAAAGAACGCTGGTACGAGATCATTCGTGAGGTCATGCCCGAGGCGAATCCCACCCTCGTCTTAAGGGAACTTTGGGATTATTTTGCCCAACCGAGCGCATGGCGCTTGGCCGAAGGGACCGGAGAAGTGCTACGGGGTTTGAGCGAGAAAGGTATCATCGTCGGTCTGGCCTCGAATTTCGATGCTCGATTAATCGATCTGGCACGAGGATTTCCGGAATTGGCCCCGATTGGAAATCGGATTGTAGTCAGCTCCCTTGTTGGAATCCGAAAACCGGGCAAAGGATTTTTTGATGCTGTGATTCAATCGGGCCAGTTCCCCCCCCACCAGATTGCCCTCGTTGGTGACGATCTCCACAATGATATTCATGGTGCGAAGGCTGCCGGCTTAGAGCCAATCCTATTTGATCCATCGGGTCTTTCAATTATTGAACCAAAAATCACAAGCCTCTTTGAATTACTGGAATGAACTGTCACAAATGGTGTGGGAGGATTCCAATCGAGAATGCCTAGGTTTGATGGAAAAGGGGGGGGCTTACTAACCTCACAAATCGACAACAACTTGAAATATCAAATCAAGAATGTCCCCAGATTCAACTTATCCATGCGATATTTCTGATGCCTTTGTTCTTAAAAAAAAGGTCGAAAAAGTGTCATAAGAGTCATCTGAGAACAGAATCATATAAGTAAGGGATAACCGTTTCCGAATTTCAAACCTCAATACGAAAAACCGATATCCCTAAAAAACGAACAACGGACCTTGCATGAATTCTCAAGGAGAGAACAATCGTTGTTATCGACCCAACAAAATCCCTAACACCCTAAGTTAAGGGGGGGGAAACTTCGGTCAGACAGGGAGATCATTAATGCCCCGTTATTTATGTTTTACGATTCGCTTTCTGCAACAGTATAGCCATGGACGGGGCGAGGATGGTACTCCCGAATGGCCTCCCTCTCCCTTTCGGTTGTTTCAAGCTCTCGTCTCTGCTAGCGCTGCCCGTTGGAACGAACGTATGCAGTTAGCTTATGCCGTTCCCGCTTTAACTTGGCTCGAATCGCTGCCCCCCCCCCGAATCCTCTGCTCTTTGGCAGAGACCACGCGAGGGTATCGGCTTTATGTGCCCGATAACGTCGGCGATAAAGTGGCCAGCTCTTGGTCGGGGGGACGTTCCGCCAGTATGGCCGATTACCGCACCGAAAAAGATGTCCGTGCTAAGCGACTTTCGGGGCAGGTGGTTCGCTATCTGTTTCCCGTTGATCCGAATCATTCCGAGGTCGAATCGCATTTACCCACTCTTCGTTCCGCTGCCGAATCGATCACCCATCTCG
>CAZFDX010000278.1:0-5474 GCA_964518325.1 uncultured Alcaligenaceae bacterium
ACCTAGAACCTAGAACCCAGAACCTCGCAGCCGTAAAGGTTTACAAAAAATGTTTTGATGTGGTGAAGAAAAATAATACTTATGATATGATGATGAAATTCCATCACTATACTTGTTAGAGAGCCTAAATTTATCGTGGCGGAGAACTGCCGATGAGTAACCCAAACAATCCAACCGAAGAACCCACGGTGTCGTATGTAGGTCCCAGCGAGTTGGCCAAGGAGGTCGTGGCTCCCCCTGCCACCCCTTCCGCGACAGGGTTACCCTACCTTGTTGTGATTCGAGGAGAAATCCTCGATATGACCTATCGCCTGTATCCGGGTAAAAATTTTATTGGTCGCACCGATGAAAAACCTGTGGATATTGATCTGGAAAATCAGGAACCGCCCGACCGGATTTGGACCTCGCGCCAACACGCAGTAATTACCTACGAAAATGGGATTCTCACGATTGAGGACCTGAACAGTTTGAACGGGACCTTTGTGAATCGTACCCGAGTTCATCCGGGCCAACCCCGACAAATTACCGTCAACGATATTGTTCAAATTGGCACCGTTCAAATGAAGGTTTCGATCTAAAATACACAGTCAAAAGACTGACACTCTTCGCACTCTTTTTTATTCCATTATCGAACCGAATTACGGAAAGAAACTTCTCCGATGCCAACGGGACCAAATAGGTCCTTTTTTTATCATGTAAGATGGTCGATTGATTGGACGATTCTACGAGTCTGTTCTTCTCGCTGGGAATGGAGCCGACCGGTTTCCCGCATCCCCTTCTCCACGAAAAGCAGGGGGGATTGGGCATACAGTCGAGGGAATGGAGCCGACCGGTTTCCCGCATTCGTTTCTACTTCAAGACGAAAAATCAGACGAATCGCGAGAGATTTTTAGACTCTCTGTATCAATTAGTCCAAGAATATGGTAAAACAAAAGAATCACGGTCTTCTTGTTTAGGTCAGTCATGGCTACTTCGGAAACCAAAACCCCCATTATCTCGCCAGAATCTCGGAGGATCGCGACCGAGCAATACGGACGCGCCAATGAGGTGATTGCCTCGGGAGATTACGACTACGCCATCAAGCTGCTTCTGAGTTGCTGTCAATTGGACCCCGCGAATCTGCAATATCGACAGACCCTCAGACGAACCCAAAGAGCCAAATTCGGCAACAACCCCAAATCGGGGGGGATGTCGGTTCTCTCCACGGCGAAAAGCCGAGCGAAACTCAAAGCGGCTCGGGCGGCTTCGGAACATCTGCGTGTGTTGGAACTTGGGGAAGTGATTTTATCGAGTAGCCCTTGGGATGTCGGCGTCCAACTCGATATGGGCGATGCTGCCGAAGCTCTGGGGTGGAATGATGTGGCCTTATTCTTCTTTGCCACTTCTCGCACACAACAGCCGGAGAATCTTACGGTCAACCGCAAGTTGGCCAGACTGCTAGAAAAACGAGGGGATTTCTCCCAAGCGATCATTCTGTGGAAACAGGTCTTAGAAGCTGCCCCCGATGATCAAGAAGCCGATCGAAAGGTCAAAGACCTTTCCGCTAGCGAAACGATCAAACGAGGAGGCTATCAAGCCTCTGCGACCCCGTCGAAGACGGACACCACAGTTCAAAAGGTGATTGAGACCCAAATCAACACCCCGCCGGTGGACCGCCTCACCAAAGAGGCCGAGGTGTTTATCGAACGCATCCGGCAAAACCCCAAGGATGTACAAGCCTACCTCTCGTTGGCTTCGGTCTACCTTCGGCATCAACACCCCGATCGTGCCAAAGCCACCCTTGAGGAAGGTCTCGCTGCCACGGGACAAGATTACCGTATCGCCTTGGAGTTGGGCGAACTGGAACTAGAACCGTATCGTAAAAATCTCGCCTTGGCCGAGAAGAAGCTCGCCTTGCCCGAAGAGGCTTGGGATCACGAACAGTATACCTTCGAGCAAATCCAAAAGTTCCATCGGAAATTAGTGAAAGAAATCACCATTCGTGAAATGAACCTCCTGAAAATCAAGGCAGAAAAATTCCCTCAGGAACTGATTCACCGCTTCGATTTGGGTACCAAACTTTTGTCGTTGGGTATGATCGATGAGGCAATCCAAGAATTTCAACAAGCCCGACGCGATCCCAAACTATCTGCCAAAGCGAGCCTACAATTAGGCCTTTGCTTTAAGGCTCGAAATAACTGGAAGCTCGCTCAACGAAACTTGGAAGAGGCCCTGAACCAAGCACAAGACGAACCCACGAAAAAAGAAATTCTCTACCAGTTGGCCTGTGGCTTTGCGGAAGCTAACGACCTGAACAAAGCGATTGAACTAGGCAGTGACTTGGCCAATATCGACTTTGGCTACAGGCAGATTAATCGACTTTTGGACGAGTGGCAAAGTCGTCTTGACGAAGCGTAGAGAATCGGTTCAGATAGCATTTTAAGCTCACTGTATCGAAATATGACCACCACGCTGTACCTAATTCGCCATGCTGCCACGCTTGCTAATCTCCGCAAACCCGCTCTCTTGCAAGGGCGTCGCAGTGACCCTCCGTTAGCACCCATCGGAGTTCGACAAGCCGAATTGACTCGCGATTTCTTGGCGATCCGTTCCCTCGAAGCCATCTATTCCTCGCCTTTGCAACGGGCCAAACAAACCGCCGAGATTATTGCTCAACCCCATCAATTGGCGGTTCATGCTGTGGCAGACCTCACGGAGTGCGATGTCGGCCGTTGGGAAGGACGCAGTTGGGAGGACATTAAAGCAACCGAACCCGAATTGTACCACGCCTATCACGAGAATCCTGCCGAGACGGGCTACGCCGGCGGCGAGAATTTCCAACATGTTCACGAGCGTGTTTCACGGGCCATCCGCGAGATTGTTCGCAAGCACCCCGAGCAAACCGTTGCCATAGTGGCGCACCATGTGGTTTGTCGCGTTTATTTGGCCGAGGTTCTGGGGTTAGGGCCTGCCCGTGCTCGTGCCGTTTCCCTCGACAATTGCAGCATTTCTATCGTGGAATGGAAAGACAATAAACCCAAAGTCCTTACCCTAAATGCAACCTTCCACACACAAGGCGCCGGTGTAGCGTAACTCGCCTGTTTCCTCTGCCTTGGTCTACATACACTGCGATGGGGGCAATTGATGCTCACGATCTGCGGTATCATTCATGCTGATGATTCGCACATTCTCAGCGATCGGACAACACCGAAAACGTTTCAGGCAGGTGTCGTGGTCATGGTTCCTAATGATGTTTTTTCGCTGACGATCTTGCCTTCTGGGTAACTGGGCTCGCTCAAATTCGCTCGGGATGTTCAGCTCGGCTGAATGATTTCCATCTCTTGAGAATGCTCAGCTGGTCACGGCAGATTCTGATCTTATCGAATTTTCCCGAGAGGTTGCAATGTAACCTGTTGGAGAATCCTTAGCTGGTCACGGCGCCTTCGGAGGCATTGCGAACGGTGCGTGCATATTTGGCCAAGACCCCACGCTCGACCTTCAGGGGGGGGGCTTTCCATTCCGATTTTCGGCGAATCAGTTCCTCATCTGCCAAATGAACTTTAAGAAGTTTCTGGTCAGCGTCGATCGTAATCATGTCCCCATCTTTTAGCAAAGCAATCGGTCCGCCAGTCCAAGCCTCTGGGGCGATGTGACCTACGACCAAACCATGTGTTCCCCCTGAGAATCGCCCATCGGTGATTAGTCCGATCTTGTCGCCTAGCCCCTGTCCGGTTAGGGCGCTGGTGACCGATAGCATTTCACGCATGCCCGGTCCGCCGACGGGGCCTTCGCCGCGAATCACCACCACATCGCCGGCAACAATTTTTCGTTCCGAGATGGCTTGAAAACAGGCTTCTTCCCCGTCGAAAACTTTGGCAGGTCCCGTGATACTCCTTTCTTTCAGACCAGCCACTTTCGCTACGGCACCTTCGGGAGCGAGATTCCCCTTGAGAATGACGATGTGCCCCGTAGGATGCAAGGGTTGATTCAACGGTAGTACAACCTTTTGAGGGCGTGAATAAATGCTGGGCACATTTTGAAGATTCTCGGCTAAGGTGCGACCTGTGACCGTGAGACAATCGCCGTGAAGGAGTCCCGCATCGAGCAAGGCGCGCAACACCGGAGGGGTGCCTCCCGCTTTGTACAAATCCCACATCACATATTTGCCGCCCGGTTTCAGGTCGGCTAGATGAGGGATTTTTTCTCCGAGGCGATCGTAATCATCTAACGTCCAAGGAACCTCTGCTTCCCGTGCGATCGCAGTGAGATGCAAGACGGCATTGGTCGATCCGCCTAAAGCTAACACGAATGTGTAAGCATTTTCGAGTGATTTTCGCGTGATGAGGTCTCGGGGGCGGATATTTTTTTGAACGAGCTGAACAAGGGCTTGTCCTGCAAGGAAAGCGATTCGCTCTTTAGAAGCACTCACTGCAGGGGAACTCGCATCGTAAGGTAAGGAAAGCCCCATCGCTTCAATGGCGGAAGCCATGGTGTTTGCGGTGTACATCCCGCCGCAGGAACCGGCGCCTGGGCACGATTCACACTCGATGGCATGGAGTTTTTTATCATCGATTAGGCCGGCTTGATATTTTCCAACCGCTTCAAAGATCGAAACAATATCGACATCTTCTCCTTCTGGTCCAACACCCGGAAGGATACTACCACCGTAGACAAACACAGAAGGGAGATTCAACCGAGCCATGGCCATCACGCAGCCGGGCATGTTTTTATCGCAGCCACCGAAAGCGAGAACACCATCGTGATTCATGCCGCCGGCGACGACTTCAATCGAATCCGCAATCACTTCGCGCGAGACAAGTGAGTAACGCATACCCAAATGCCCCATCATGATTCCATCCGAGGCAGTGGGAACTCCAAAGATTTGCGGAACGCCGCCCGCAGCGCGAATTCCCTCGCAGCCCTTGCGCGCGAGTCGATCGAGATGAGAATTGCACGGAGTAATTTCGGAATAAAGCGAGGCCACACCAATCATCGGCCGGTTGAAATCTTCGTCATGAAATCCGACAGCACGAAGCATGGCGCGATTAGGAGCCCGACGGGAACCTTCGGTTGTGATCAAACTTTTGCGATTGGGAGTGGTCATCGATTCTGGAACCTTTGAATAATTTCAGATACAGGCGAATGTTGTGTGACTGATTCTGCAATTAGTTTACGACCTGAGAATAAAATTGCTATCGTTCTGATTTTGCCAAAATTGCCGAAAAATCCTGATGTTTTTTAGATTCTTTTATTTGCACGAGTGACGATTGTAATCTAAAAACAGGTTGTCACGACGGTAACGGTTGTAGTGAACAAAACGACTAAACCAACCGATCAAGAGAATCCAAAACATCCCCGGCCGGAACCGGGAAAGAGGAGAAAAGTCATGCGTCAAATGACCCGCAAGCTGGTTGAGTTCCTGAAGAAAGAAGATGGCCCGACGGCTGTTGAATACGCCGTGATGTTGGCCCTCATCATCGTGGTCTGCATTGCAG
>CAZFDX010000279.1:0-3322 GCA_964518325.1 uncultured Alcaligenaceae bacterium
CCTTAAGGTAATCTTCGTGCCGTTATCTTTGTCCTTTGTTGTGCTTGTGTTTGTTGCAACGGTCTTGCCGGCCTGTTTGGATATCTACCCCAAATTACGGGTCGCTATGGGCCGTTCGGAAACTCTTCTCACCGCCTGCGATGTCATCAAAACCGATTTGGCTCAAGAACTCTTTTGGGGTCCTTTTGTACCGGGCTTTAGTTGGCCGCCTCTGTTGGATCAACCGCTCGATCGTTTAGGTTGGGTGCCGCCCCGTCAAGGTTACTTCATGCTCTATCAACGTAATGCTTCGACCTATGAAGGGGCCGATAGCGATTTTCTCTCTTATAGTTTTGCTAACGATAACAACAACCACATTTTGGCGTTCACCTCGCGTCGTCCTGCGGGTCCTCCGGAAAGCCTGTATTGTGCCATGGCTTCCGATGAAATCAGCAACAACCAAAATATTAACCCCTTTCCCAACACAAATGGTCGCTTTTACAGCCGTTGGGCCGAGATTACCTACTTCTTAGTTCCCAACGGTGATACCATTCAACCCTCTGGCACACCCCTGTACAGTTTGCGTCGGCGGGAACGCTTGCTCGCACCTGGCGCCGATTCTCCGCCTATTACCGTAGCGGATGCCAATGCCACTGTGGCCAATTTCCCGAATTTAGCATTGATCGCCACGAGTCCAACTACTGTCATACTGATCGGCAGTGAAACGATTGCCCGTCGCAATCGCCGGCTCACTCATTGGGGGACAAACGGAGCGTCGATGTTCAATCCGCCTGCCCCGACTCCTTTCACAGGGTCGCAACTCGGTGGGGACGATATTCTGTTACCCGATGTGATTAGCTTTGAAGTGAAGCTCACTTGGTTGAACGATACGAGCATTTGGGGAGCCTACTCGCCTCCGTTCGCTCCGTTTGTTCCTGTGAGCCAAACCGATTACCCCTTCTCGGATTTGCCGCCGACGGCTTTGAACTCGAACTTAGCGGGGCAACGGGTTTTCGATACGTTCTGGGCATCGGATGCAGAACTGGGGGTCCCCACAAATAGTTTCGGCAATGAAGGGGTGAATTGGGAAGATCGAACCACAATGACGACCCCCTCGAATCGGCAACCGCCCTTGAGGATCAATGTGCGGTGAGTTCAGATTAAACTTCGAGTTTGGGATTATAAAGCGAAAACAGCACGACAAATGACCTTCATGGTCGATCAGTGATTGGCAAGAAAAAACAACATGGGAAGAAGACGATCAAGGATGGGAAGAAGACGATCAGGGATTTCACCAAGATCGAGCATGGCAGGATAAAAAAATTTAACATTCGGACGGTTCTTGAAATTTGGTTTCACTCATCGGAAAAAGGATGCTCGCCCCATTCCTTTTTCAGGAGCGCGGGTTATGTTTCTTTCATATCGAAATCGGAAAGCTCAGCGGCAAGGCTCCGTCACGATTATCGTGATGGCGTTTTTGATTCTCTTCCTAGTGCTGGGTTTGACCTTTGCTCTGGAATCGCAATGGCGTCGAACCTCGGCGCAAATTCACCTTGCAGGTGAGTTTGGCGGACATACCGGAGTGACGCCCGTATCTCGGACCGGCTCGGGGTCAGAAGCACCGCCTTTCCCCACCGATATTTTCAACCGAGCACTCAGTTACGTTATCTACGATGCACCCGATGATCCCTCGGGAATTTGGGTCAGCACGCGGGGCCATAGCTTGGCGCGGGCCATGTTCGGCTACAACTCAACAACTCCTGCGGGCAACCTGATTCCTTACAACGGGATCGGTCGCGTTTACGGCAATCCCGCTCCGAGTGGTTCGGGCTTACCCGACGATTTCCGTGCCGTCCACTATATCCCCTACAACAACACCGGTGCAGGCGTCCCCAATACCGTTCGCGATCCGGAATGGACCGGTGAACGCGCCCTTCTCGGACCCAAAACGGGAACCTACATTCCGGGTAATCCCAACTACACTTATCCGGATGTGAATAACATGTACCTTGGTGTGGTGGACCCGACCTCGGGGCGTGTCTTGAAGTCGTTCGATCGTCCTTGGCTTTACAACAATGCCGTACCACCGTTTGAAGGCTACAACGGCATTACCGCTACCCCCACCGTCGATCCTGCCAACCCTTGGACGAACGCAGCAGGCCGACATCTGATCCTGCGTCCGCGACCGATCGATCATGTTTACAATGGCACCAGCGAATTTCCTTATCCCCGTCGCAACATCGATCCTATGGGGTTTGTCACCTATGGCGATGTGGCCAATCTCGAATCGAAAAACGGCGTGGTTCAACTCGACTCGTTCTGGCTGGATTTCGATCTTCCCGTCCGTCAATGGCGGGGCAAAAACTATAAGCCTTTGGTCGCATTGCTGATCGTCGATCATGATGGTCGCGTGAACCTGAACGTGGCCGGTAGCCGACAAGGTCTCGGCGCACAAGGGCACTCCAATCAGGGATGGGGACCTTGGGAAATGCCGATCAACAACCTTGTATCTAGCGGCAGTAACATTATGAACGGCTTCACACTCGCTGGTGTGCCCGTGACGGGGAAATTTGGTAACCCTGGTGGAGGAAGTTCGGTTCAAAAACGAGCGATGTCCTATGCTCCCTCAGGGATGACCGATCCGGAATATGGAGGAACGGGGGAAGTCGCCAACGATGCCGCTCCGTTTATCAATCCGGGTCCTTTCTATGCTCGGATCGATTATGACGGGGCTTACACCGGCGTGATTGCCACTATGGCAAGCGCTAAGGCCATCAATCCGCCCGCGGGAAGTTTTTCCACGAATGTGATTTATGGTAATTTAAATTTCAAAAGCTCTCCAGCCATTAACGCCTACTCAGCCAATAGCCCCTACCACGATGGGCAAACACGCACCGAGCGAGGAAGCCACCCCATGTTGTTCAACCCGTACCTCACGCGGTGGCTACCCGACACGGTCAATAACCTGCGAGATACTGCATTTGCCCCCAGTGAAATGCGCTGGATCAATAACA
Source organism: uncultured Alcaligenaceae bacterium (assembly GCA_964518325.1). Taxonomy (GTDB): domain Bacteria; phylum Planctomycetota; class Planctomycetia; order Gemmatales; family Gemmataceae; genus SKW135. The sequence goes on from CAZFDX010000279.1 coordinate 2,994, forward strand.
AATTCCTGTTTGATCCCGACTTTACATTCGGTCGCCTTGGTCGTTTAGCTTCCGGCAGCATTGGTAGCCCCGGTGGTGGTACCATAGCCCGATGGCAAACCACCGTCTTCTCGAACGATATTGATCGGCCCGGCGGTTCCGCTTGGACCATGACCAGCACGAACTACGTTCAAGGAGCGGCCACCCCCTATCCGATTCTGTCGGGTCTGCCCGAGAACGCCACGATCGGCGTGGCGAGCCCGTTCCAGAATGCAGCGGGGCAACTCGCCGCACGAACCCTCACCGGGATTGATATTAATCGACCTTTGACGGATTATCGTAACTCGCGA
>CAZFDX010000280.1:0-4165 GCA_964518325.1 uncultured Alcaligenaceae bacterium
CCTTTCGATCGAATTGATTGAAATCGAAGGCCCCTTCAATGTGTCGCCGCAAAGTATGCCGAGTGCGTTGCAGAAGGTCTTCTTCGTCACCCCAGACCAAGCCGGCGGACCCGATAAAGCCGCCCGTGCCATCCTCGAAAAATTCATGATGCGAGCCTACCGCCGACCGGTCACCGTATCGGAAGTCGATCGGGTCATGAAACTTTACCATCATTCCAAAAATCAAGGTGAGAAGTACGAGCAAAGTCTCAAGTTCGCCATGAAGGGCGTTCTGGTTTCGCCTCACTTTCTGTTTCGAGTCGAAGTCGATCAGGAACCGGAAAATCCCCTAGCGATTCACCCCGTTTCCGATTACGAACTCGCCACCCGCCTCTCTTACTTCCTTTGGTCGAGTATGCCCGATGAGGAGCTATTCGATTTAGCGGGCCGCAAAGAACTTCGCAAACCTCAAGTGCTGGAAGCCCAAGTGAAACGGATGCTCAAAGACCCGAAATCGGAAGCATTGACGAAAAACTTTGCGGGGCAATGGCTGATGCTCCGCACACTGGAAACGCTCACCCCCGACCGCAAAACCTATCCCAATTACGATAACAACCTTCGCGATGCCATGATTCGTGAAACCGAATTGTTCTTTGAACATATCGTCAAGAACGATCGCAGCATTCTCGAATTTCTCGATGCCGACTACACCTTTGTGAATGGGGCCTTGGCCAAGCATTATGGCATCAAGGGAATTTCGGGGAGTGATTTCCAGAAGGTCACCCTGACCGATAAGAATCGAGGCGGGGTTATCACTCAAGCAAGTGTGTTAACCGTAACGAGCAACCCCACACGAACCAGCCCCGTCAAAAGGGGTAAGTGGATTCTCGAAAATATATTGGGTACGCCGCCTCCGCCTCCGCCTCCGGACGTTCCTGAGTTGGAGGAAAAAGGAGAAAAATTGACCGGCTCGCTTCGTGAACGGATGGAAAAACACCGCGAGAATGCTGCCTGTGCTTCCTGCCATGCCAAGATGGACCCGCTCGGGTTTGGCTTGGAAAATTTCGATGGCGTCGGGGGTTGGCGCACCCAAGACGGACAACACAAAATCGAACCCGCAGGGGAACTTCCCGATGGTTCCAAATTTGCGGGACCAGCCGAACTCCGGCAAGTCCTGTTGAAGAAAGCCGACCTATTCCGTAAAAACTTCGCCGATCGTCTCTTGACGTATGCCGTGGGACGTGGCATGGAATACTACGATAAATGTTCCTTGGACGATTTGGTTTTGGCCTCGAAGAACAACGGAGACCGCTTCTCGGCCCTGGTCTTGGCGATCGTAAAAAGCGATACCTTCCAAAAACGGCGTGGCGGAACCGGTGTCCCAACGAAGTAGGGCTTACCCAATAGAATGACCTTGTAAGAGCTTGACTGTAAATTTGTAATACCGATAAGAATTTCCAATACCGAGATGAATTCCAAAACGCTGTGAGCGCAGCATAAGGGGGACGAAAATGGTTCGGACTTTAGATCGTCGGACTGTGTTGAAAGGGATCGGGGTTTCCGTGGCGTTACCTTGGTTAGAAATCATGGCCAAGGCCGCTCCTTCCACAAGCGGGGCCGCCAAGGGAGCCGCCCCCCTACGCGCTGCCTTTTTGTATGTGCCCAACGGGGTGCATATGCAAGCATGGACCCCCAAGACTATTGGCGATAAGTGGGAACTGACGGAAATTCTCGCCCCTTTGAAAGACCTTCAAAAGGATATTAACGTCCTTTCTGGATTGGCATTGGATAAAGCCCGCGCCAATGGCGATGGCCCCGGCGATCATGCTCGCGCTCAGGCCTCGTTCCTTACGGGGTGCCAAGCTCGAAAAACCGCCGGTGCCGATATTCGCATTGGGCAATCGGCCGATCAACATATTGCAAACGTGATTGGCGATCAAACGAAGTTTGCCTCCTTGGAATTAGGGATTGAACCCGGCCGCCAAGCCGGTAACTGCGATTCCGGCTATTCTTGTGCGTATCAATCCAACTTCTCTTGGCGGAACGAAACCACTCCCAACGCGAAAGACATCGACCCCAAGGCGGTCTTCAATCGGCTTTTTGGCGCGTCTACCAAAGACTCGGGACGGGAAAAACGAGATCGCGATAACAAGAGCATCCTCGATTTTGTTCGTGAAGAGGCCAGCAGTTTATCGGGGACTTTGGGTTCGGCTGACAAACGCAAACTCGATGAATACCTCACCGCAATTCGTGAGATCGAACTGCGAATCGAAAAAGCACAGGAACTCAAATCCAGCAAACCCGAATTCAAGCCTTCCATGCCAGCCCCTACGGGGATTCCGAAGGATGTGAAGGAACATATCCGCTTAATGTGCGATCTGTTAGTGCTGGCCTTCCAAGCCGATCTCACTCGGGTCGTCACCCTTCCCTTTGCGAATGATGGAAGTAACCGCAACTACACCCTTATTGGCGTGAACGAAGGGCACCATGACCTTTCTCATCACGGCAACGATCCAAAGAAACACGAGAAAATCCAAAAGATCAACACCTTCCACATCGAGCAGTTGGCCTACCTACTCAGTAAACTCAAAGCCACGAAGGAAGGCGATAGCAACCTTTTGAAACAATCGATGATTGTGTACGGCTCGGGGATCGGCGATGGGAATCGTCATAATCACGATGAGCTTCCTATTTTGATTGCTGGTAACGCAGGAGGGAAATTGATCTCGGGACGGCATCTTCGTTTCCCGAAAGATACCCCTCTTATGAATCTCTACTTGGCGATGTTTGAACGGATGGGCTGCCCCGCGAAGAAATTCGGTGATAGTACCGGCGTTCTCAAAATCTAAGTTTCATTTCCTCGGGTAATCACTTACCCGCTCCTCGCCCAGCGCCACTTCCCATGTGCCCGCACGATTAGCCGCCGTCTCTGCCTCGTGTAATTGACTATCGGCTGATCGCCCACAAACTCGGCCTTACCCCCCCCCCTGTTATTGTCGCTCGAAATCAGAATCGATCGCGATCGCTCTTGTCATTTCGCACTTCTCACTTGGAGTCGGAATCGATCGCTCGTGCCCATCGATTTCGTTACGATTTTCGTTTTGTTTGTCCTGTGAATGTATCATGTGTGCGAATCTTTCTTGACCGATGGACCGGTTCTTATTCAAAATCAATAGGAAGCCGTCGTTCGATTCCCAGAGGGGAGGAATAAATATGAAATGGCACGGGATTGCTTTGATGTTACTGGTGTGTTGGTGCCCCTTATGGGCTGAATCTCCCCAAGATGCTCAGAAAACCTTAGCGATTCTCAAACAGCATTGCTATCGTTGTCATGGAGAAAATGGCTCCGTCGAGGGGGGCTTTAACTACGTTCAAGATCTAGAAAGGCTTGTCCTTCGGCGAAAGGTTATTCCCAATCATCCGGCGCAATCCTCGTTATTCAAACGAATTCAAGATGGTTCAATGCCCCCGCCCGAGGTGAAAGAACGACTGAGCAACGAAGAAGTTCAAACACTGAAACAATGGATACAGGATGGGGCCAAACCGTTGGTTACCCGAAAAAATCCCTTGTTTTCTCAAGGTGAACTGAACGAGATTTTGCTCAGCGATTTAGAGAAAATCGAACCGCGTGCTCGCCGCTTTCAACGATATTTCTCACTTCATAATCTGGCGGCCGCAGGTGCTTCCGATGATGAATTGCAAACCTACCGCAATGCCCTTTCTAAGGTCGTTAACTCGCTTTCGTGGCATCCCAAAATTCGCAATCCGGAAAAGGTCGATGCACGGGGGCTATTTTTACGAATCGATTTACGTTGGTACATGTGGGATTCCACAATCTGGAACCGGATTCTGCAAGAGTATCCTTATGCCATTATCGATGAGACCTCGGTGGGACGGGTGATTATGGCCTTTACCGCAACACGGGTTCCCACACTCCGTGCCGATTGGTTTATTGCCACGGCAAGCCGCCCCAATTTGTATCAGGACATTCTTCAACTCCCTGCCAATCTCAGTGAACTCGAAAAACAACTTCGTGTCGATAGCAATTTGAACATTCAACAAGAACGCATCCTGCGTGTGGCCTTTAACGGTTCGGGGGTCTCGCGAAATAACCGGATACTCGAACGGCACGATTCCGTTCATGGTTATTATTTGCGCACCTACGATTTTGAAGAAATTCCCCAAG
>CAZFDX010000281.1:0-1874 GCA_964518325.1 uncultured Alcaligenaceae bacterium
CTTCGATTTGATAGCCACCGGCGGTAACCGAACTGTCGGCTTTTACGGGCAGCAAAGCAATCGGTTTACCATCCGCAGGATTCGGGACATTCGGTATCGTCACCGTGCCGCTGAATCCCTTCCCTTTGACCGTGAGTTCGATCGGGCCGGTAAAATCTCGACGGGTGACGCTGGTGAACGGAAGAATGGTGGTGGTGTTCGGGGCCATGATTAGGCGATCGGTACCGAGCTTCACGCTGAAATCTGCCGAGGGCTGAACGGTCAAATGGTAGACCTCCATAGGACCGGCCAAATAGTTGAGGTGTTCGGCGATAACGACAATATCCCCATCTGCGGCGGGGGTCACTTCGACTCGGGCGGGTGTCGCCGTTTCGTTGCTTTTGGCCAAATTTTTTCCTGCCGAATCTTGCACGGTGAGATAAACCTCGGCGGGCGAGAGAATCTCGTAGGTCTCTGCCGTGATGACGTATTTCACGCCTTTTTTACCGGCAAAAACGAAGCAATCTTTATCCTTCTTCTCTTGGAAAATACCGGTGACGCCTCCCGGAATCGGCAGGCGATTGGCCTTGGCGGGTTCGTTATTGGGTTCCTGCTCGACGATTTCCTCGAAGTCCGAAATCCCCAAGGTCACCGGCCAACCCAGCACCCCTTTAGGCGAAACGGGTTGCACCAGTTTCACTACTTCGTTCCCCACAGGAGCTTTCACGGTAACGGGGGGAATTTTCTCGGGGCCACGCGAGGCAAAGCTAATTGGTGCGGTCTTGCCACGTTGAATGGCAGCGGGGAGAGGAAGCATCGCAGCGGGGCCTTCCGTGATTCGCAATCGATAGACCGATTCCCCCCCCCCTTCAAATCGGGAATCCCGTACCTCGACGATCACCTCGCTATCGGTCTTGAAGGTGTGAGTAATGCGGGCATCGGACTGTAAGCCCGGCTCGTCATCGGAATAGGGGATGGGTAATTCGCGTTGAGTTTTCGCATCATAAAGTCGCAGGATCGGATCGAGAGGCCCCCCTAAGCGTCGGGCAATCACTTCGATATTGACGAACTGCCCTGCCTTGGCATTGAATCGAAAGAATTGGCTCGTCTCGGCCGCGATTTTGCCCGAAATCGCACAAGGAATTGTAACCGGTTGTGCTTTCGCCAACGATTTGTTATCGTTGTTTTCTTCAATAGTGGGCACATCGTCGATGCAAAACAATCGGGCGTTGGAAATTCCGTTACGGGTCACCACACGAAGAGCGTGCAATCCCATTGGTGCATCGGCAGGAATATCGATGGTTGCTTTGAATTTGGTGGCATCTTTACCATTATTCATTTCCGAGGAAATTTTGGCGCTACCGGCACCACTCAGAAGAATGCCAATCGGATCGGTCAGGTTCGTTCCCGTAATGGTTATTTCGCTACTTTTACCTCGTTGAAAACCGTAAGGGGCAATCGGTGCGATGGTCGGGGCTTGCGGATACGGCGGGATAAATGGCCCTTTCTGCTGTGCCATTACCATGCGGGGAGGATCCAACTGAGAGAGTGCGACCAAACACATCAAAAAGATAGAGAGGACTAAAAATCGACGAAGCATAACCAACCTCGGAGAGTGTTTCGTGGCGGGAGTTCTGTTATTGTGAGGATTTATTCGCAACAATCAAGGAGCCAATCCCCCCTCTCCTGAGGAACCCAAGAACCAAGAACCAAGAACCAAGGGGACCTAAGAAAATGCAAACCGACGAACTCAAGAACTAGAGCCTGTTATTGACTTTGGAGTCCCAAGTGTTTGATGGCAATCATAACAAAGGCAAGCCAATGCCAGCCGGCTAGCGTTTCGGCCAGTCGTTCGTAATCCCGCGTCAAGCGGCGAAATCGTCCAAGCCAGCCGA
>CAZFDX010000282.1:0-7443 GCA_964518325.1 uncultured Alcaligenaceae bacterium
GCCCAAATATCTGGCCGCATCCGCAGTCCATTGGCGGGTGGTGGTTACCGAACCGGAACAGGTCGCGGAGTATAAAAAATATGTCGATAAACCCAATAGCCCCAGTCCGGCTTTTGCCATTGTCGCTACCTTCCGCGATCGTAGTTTCGCCAAAACCACGAATGCCCTGATTAAGGCAGGTGCCCTCGGTTTGGGGAAAGAAAACGACCTGAAATACTTTGAAGAAGAATGGGGTGATCGCGACGTCTTTGGCTATCGCTTCCCCGATAAGGGTAAATTTACCGACGACCCGACCAAGATTCGCTTCAACTATCTCCCGTGTTTCACCACGGTGAACAACCACTACATCGCTGCCTCGAACAAAGGGCTACTCAAAGAGTTGGTTGAAATTTTGGAAAAAGAAGGCCCTGCCCCCGTGACCTCAAAAAATCTGCAATCTCGACTCTATGCCGAGGGTCTGATTCAAAACTTGGGATACGATCTGGATACCGTAATTGCTCAAACAATCATTGGACAGGCTCTCCCGTTGAAAGAAGCTCGCAAACAAGCCACGATGCTTCTGGAGTTGGGCAAGAAATTCGGTCATGTCGATGCCTTCACCGATTGGAAAGAAAACGAATTTCACATGGAAATCCAGTGGAAGAAATAAGCCCAACCAACCGGACCTGAAATCCAGTCCAGCCCCCAGAGAATGGCCGCCCGCATCTTTACTTAGATGCTGTTGATAGACACACAAAGACGACACACACAAAGACGACACACACAAAATCGAAATACAAAGACGAGACATAAAAATGAAAATCGATCTCAAGACCGCTTGGGAACCCTATAGCCCCAGTGAAAATAACCCTTGGAATCTCCGTAAAGTAGGTCACGTTTACCGCCGTGCGGCTTTCGGTGCCACTTGGGATAATCTTCAAGAAGGTCTAAAACTAGGGCCGCAAAAACTATTGGATAAACTTTTGACCGAGCAAGCAACGGGCAATGGCTACGATCAAGAGACCGATGAATTTCTTGCTACGGCCGCTCGAAAATTCAACGAAGGGAATCAGGCGAGTAGCTGGTGGCTTTATCGCATGATGAACACAGGCTTTCCCCTGCGTGAAAAAATTGCCCTCTTTTGGCATAACCATTTTGCCACCAGTAATAACAAGGTGCAAAACGTCCCTGCCATGGTCGGTCAATATGAATTGATTCGCCAACATGCCTTGGGGAACTTCGCGGACCTTCTTCAAGGAATTTCAAAAGACCCTGCCATGATGATTTGGCTGGACACGGTAGAAAGCAAAAAGGGACAACCCAACGAGAACTACGCTCGGGAATTGATGGAATTATTCTCGTTAGGTATCGGCCATTATACCGAAATGGATATTCGAGAAGCGGCCCGAGCCTTTACGGGTTGGAGTCTCGAAGGAAATCGCTTTGTCTTCAAACCCAAAGAGCACGACGATGGCCCCAAAACCGTTCTCGGTCGAACGGGGAAATGGAAAGGGGAAGATATTGTGAAAATCTGTTTGGAGCAACCCGCTTGCCCTCGGTTTATCGTTCGTAAACTCTATCGCTTCCTGATTTCGGAAACCGAATCCCCAAGCCCAGAATTGCTTGAACCTTTGGCACAATCGTTTGCCAAAGATTGGAATTTCGGCAAGGTTGTAGAAACGATGTTGCGCTCCAATCTGTTCTTCTCTCCGGTGGCTTATCGAACCCGTATCAAACCGCCGGTCGATTTCGTTACAGGGGCCGCCAAAGCTCTGGAAGGAAGACTCGGTGCAGCGGGCAGCTCGGTGAATTTACAAGCTGCCACAGAAGCCTTGGGGCAACATTTATTCCATCCTCCTTCGGTCAAAGGTTGGGACGGAGGCGAAACATGGCTGAATGCCCAAACCCTACTCTATCGACAAAATTTTGCCCTAGACCTGTGCCGCCGACCGGCCGAGTATCGCCAACCGGCTGCCGCCTTTGCATTGGCTTCTCGGTACCGCAAACTCGACAGCGTGGAAATGGTGAATTTCTTTGTCGATCTGTTTCTGCAAGGGGACATTCCCGAGGAAGCCCGAGGTCGAATCACCGATTATGCCAAAAATGCCCATCAAAAAGGTCTGTACAGCAATGAGACAGAACGAAATACCCAAAAAGCCATCGGGGTGGCCCATCTCATCATGAGCCTACCGGAATACCAACTGAGCTAACGAAACAAACGAAACTTTCTGAATGAACTGAGTAATCTAACCGGAGAAGATAATGACCAACCGCCGTGATTTCTTAAAGACGTCGAGTCTGATCGGGATCGGTTCGACCCTCCCGACTTTTCTTGCGAAAACCGCCCTTGCTGCCCCGATGGCAGACCAAAAGGGAGCCAAAGATACCATTCTGGTCGTCGTTCAACTCACAGGGGGGAACGATGGCCTGAACACCGTGATCCCCTACAAAGACCCCACTTATGGCAAATATCGCCCGACGATCGCGATCCCTGCCGATAAGGTGAAAAAACTGGACGATCAGGTGGGATTGCATCCTTCCTTAGAAGGTTTGGCAGAGCTTTATCAGGATCGATCGTTCTCGGTGATCCAAGCAGTGGGTTATCCCAACCCCAGCCAATCGCATTTCCGTTCGATGGATATTTGGCATGCTGCCAGCACCGCCGAGAGTCTAACCGAAGGCTGGATCGGCAAAGCCCTGAAACATATGAACTCGCCGGCGTTTCATGTGGCAGCAGGCAACGAAAGCTCACCTTTGGCTTTGAATGGTGCCCCCGCCCGTGTGCCGAGCATCAAATCGCTGGAAGATTTCCAATTGAGACTCAGCGAGAGCGCTCAAAAACCGGTACTCGAAGGGTCTGCCAAAGTGGGAAGCAGCACCGGCCCGAGCATGTTAGATTTTGTTCGGCGGACGGCCCTGAACACCTATTCCTCGACCGACAAACTCAAGGAGATTGGCAAAGATTACACTCCCAAGGTTCCCTACCCTGCGACGGGATTGGCAAACCGCTTGAAACTCTGTGCCCAGTTGATTGATGCCGGTTTAGGGTCACGGATTTTCTATGTCTCGATCGATGGATTCGACACGCATGCTTCCCAAGGTGGAGTCGCCGGTGCCCATGCCAATTTGCTGAATGAGGTCAGCTCCGCGATCCACGCTTTCTACAAAGACCTTTCTGCTCGGGGACACAAAGACCGTTTGCTGATTATGACCTTCTCGGAATTTGGCCGCCGAGCTAAAGAGAACGGAAGTAAAGGTACCGATCACGGGTCGGGGGCACCGGTCTTTGTTGTCGGTGGTAAACTCAAAGGAGGGGTCATTGGTAAACATCCCGACTTGAATGACCTCGATAATGGGAACCTAAAACATTCGATCGATTTTCGAGAAATTTATGCAACCCTTCTGGATCAATGGCTTGGCGTTCCTAGTCGGGACATTTTGGGCGAAGCCTACAAGCCGCTTCCGTTATTTTAACGATCCACGATCGACCCGATCGGGATTGTTCCACTAGATTGGCCCCGACCCAAGACTCTCCGAGAGATAGATTCTCGTCGATCGAAGATATGATTTTCAGTGGTCGGCACCTCATTGTTCCCACAAGGAGGTTCAATTCACCACGAAGGTAAGATCATCCCATCCCCAGACTCATCATTCCATTCCGGCAAGGTGATTGCATACGGGCAAAGCTGGTACTGGAGAAATCCCATCTCCCATCTTGTCTGGAACGAGAAGGAATTCTGTCTCGCTTTTTTTTCGATGCGTGTTATACTGGTCGGCAACTTTTGATGCGTGTTGTATTGATCGGCAACCTTTGATGGGTTCTATACTGATCCACAACCGTTGATGGGTGATGTATTGAACATCGACCTTTGATGGGTTCTATACTGATCCACAACGTACACATCCGGAGAGAAGGGGAATTCATGCGTAGCTTGGTCATGGTGATGTTGGTTTGTTTCTCGTCTCAATTGATGGGGCAAGATATCAAAAAGCCCCGCTATTCTGCCGAGAAATTTGCTACGGGCTATCTCAAATATGAGTCGGGCATTCCGATTGTTGTGGCAAGTGGAACGCCAGAGGAAATCGGTCAGCAATTTGGCGAACTCGCGATCAAACAGGCCCAAAAAACGCTTCTGAGCCGAGTCGATAAATATGTTGAAAAACTCGGCTGGCAAGAATCGTTTCCCCAATTGCTTAAAATTGCCCCCTTGGCCACTGGTAATTTCCCAAAAGATTTACGGGTCGAACTTGATGCTGCGGCCAAACAATCGGGGGTCGATCGCAATCTGCTCATCGCATTGAACCTGATTCCCGATCAAACCAAAATCGGGGGTTGCTCGACCCTTGTTGTTCAACCGGAAAGATCGGCCCTAGGTCAACCCCTGTTTGCTCGCAATTTAGATTGGCCCCCTCATGAGGAGATTGGCGATTTCACGTTAGTGTATGTGGCCAAAACTAAAGGAAAAAAAGCGGTGGCCATGGTCACTCTTCCTTGTTTGGTTGGGTGTATTTCTGGAATGAATGAGTCGGGACTTTGTGTGGCGATTAACGAAATCACCGCCTCGAAGGATCAGGCCAAAACACCCAATCTGCTAGGGACTCCCATGCTGCTCTTGTTTCGCCGAATTCTGGAAGAATGCAGCACGGTAGATGAGGCCGAAAAACTCCTCAAACAAGCACAGAGAACAACGTATTTTTGCCTCACTGTGTGTGACACCAAAGGGGGGTGTGTCTTGGAAGTGACCCCGAAAAGTTTAGAGAGACGCTCCCCCGAAGAGAATGTGACGTGTTGTACCAATCACTTTCGCACGGAACCTTTATGTGTCAATAAAAAATGTGCCCGTTACGATGCCCTCGCCAAGGTTCAAGCCAATGGAAAGAAATTGGGGGTTGCTGATGTTTATGCCGCCATGGATAGCGTGAACCAAGGACAAAATACGATTCAAACGATGGTATTTGAACCGGTTGAACGTGTCCTGTACCTTTCTTTTGGGGGGAGCGAATCGGCTAGCAAGAAGAAACCGATCCGGATTGATCTCAAACCCTATTTCGAGAAATAAAGTCAAACTGTGTTTCGATAAATAGAACCTATCCCGATTTCGATAAATAGAACCTATCCATGTGCTGGGAAGTTCAACCCTCCCCCAGTGCTTGTAAAAAAACGCTCTCTGTGGATAATCCGACGCTCTCGCAGTTAATTCCCGAAAAGAAGTGGCTAAGTGGCCGAGAATCGGTTGACACTAGGTAGAACCTTCCTAACATCTTCTTCAACTAATCTCAAATGTGGGGAGTTGTACGAGTGTACCGTCTCTTAAAATTGTTAGCAATTGTAGGGATTTGCCTCCCATCGGTGGGCTGCCCCAAAAATAGTGGCTCGAACAAAATCGTCATTATCTCAAGCCTTCCCCGAACCGGTAGCGCCAAAGGTCAAACCGATACGATGGTTAACGGTATCAAGATGGCGATCGAAGAATACGGTGGAAAAATCGGCGATTTTGAGATTGTCTACCTCGATAAGGACGATGCGGAAGCGTCATCGGGTCAATGGACCGCCTCGGCAGAAACCGCTAACGCAAAAGAGGCGGCAGAAAATCCGGATGTGATGGTCTACATTGGCCCCTATAACTCGGGGGCGGCGGCTGTGTCGATGCCGATCCTGAACGAAGCCGGTATCGTTATGATCTCCCCTGCCGCAACGGCCACCGGATTGACTAAGAAAAACCCCGCGAATCCCGATGAACCCCGAATCTATCGCCCTACGGGCAAAATCAATTTCTGTCGAGTGGTTCCCACAGATGATGTGCAAGGGCCGATCGCTGCCCGTTTTGTGAAAGAAGAATTGAAAAAGACGAAAGTCTATGTGCTGAATGACAACGAGCGCTACGGTGAAGGGGTCGCCAACGAGTTTGAAGCCGAAGCGAGAAAATTAGGTCTGCAAGTTCTTGGCTCGGATAAGATCAACGTGTCGCAACAAGAATTTGGGGCCTTGATGGAAAAAATCAACAACGTCAAGGATGGTCCGCCCGAGGTGATTTATTTCGGGGGAACAACCCAATCGAAGGGGGGCCAAATCGCCAAGGATATGCTGAAAAAAATCCCCAATTGTATCATGATTGGCCCCGACGGATGTTACGAAAATGCGTTTATTGAATCGGTGGGGAAGGTCGAAGCAGGCAAATTGTTCGTGACTTTCGGAGGGAAAGACCCCAGTGCGTTAGAAGGTGCCGGTAAAGAGTTTGTACAACGCTACAAACAGAAATACAACACAGAACCGGAAGCCTATGCGGTTTATGGTTACGAAGCAGCGAAAGTCGCGCTCGAAGCCATCAAAAAGGTGAATAAAAAGGATCGGGACGCTATTCGCCAAGCGGTCTTGGGTACCAAGGATTTTTCAGCCGGTGCGATTGGGAAATGGAGTTTTACCGAAGAGGGAGATACCACCCAACAAATCTTTACCGTCAGTCAAGTGAAGGATGGTAAGTTCGTCCCCTATAAGGAAATCAACGGAGCTAAATAACGTCTTGCTCGGAGTTGGTTTTTTATTTCTCAACAATAATCTTTCACGAAGCCAATGGACCCTTGTCTTTTTGCAGAATTCTCTTTCCAATCCCTAAGTCAATATGTTCTCAATGGGCTTTTGATGGGGGCACTCTTTGCCTTAATTGCACTAGGTTACACACTGGTTTACGGGATTATTGAATTAGTGAATTTTGCTCATGGCGATGTGTTCATGCTCGGTTGTGTGCTGACCTATTTTCTCTGCATGTTGGCCCCCGAGTATCCGACCTCTCTGATCTTTATTCCGCTGCTGCTATTAATCGTTCCAATCTGTTGTAGCTTGCTCAACATCACCATAAACTATTTGGTCTATCGTCCGTTGCGGAAAGCCCCGCGATTGGTCCCGTTAGTTTCTGCGTTGGGGGTTTCGTTCGTGCTGATTAATGTGGGGCAAATGGCGATTGGTACCTCGCCGAAAAGTATTCAAGCACAACTGCTGCCAAGCGAAACAAGCCAATCATCTGCCAGTCGGGAAACGGAAAACGCCACTCGGTCGAATGAAGCGAGTGAGGAACTGACAAAGCCCCATCGTTCTTGGCTCACTTGGGCAGACATTCTCCTCATTGGCACGGTGATTCCTGCTATGACGGGCCTTGCCTTGCTGGTGAAATTCACCAAAATCGGTAAAGCGATGCGAGCGACGGCCCAGAACCCAATCGCGGCTCGTCTGATGGGTATCAATGTCGAGTTCGTCATTGCTCTGACGTTTGCCCTTGGGGGAATCTTCGCTGGTCTTGCTGCCGTGGTCTTCACTTTGAAAATCACCACCATCGATTATCTCATGGGCTACAAAAACGGGCTTTATGCGTTCACCGCTGCGGTGGTGGGGGGGGTCGGTAGTATCCCCGGCGCCGTCCTCGGCGGGATTTTGATCGGCCTGATTTATTCTTTAGGGGCCGTTTATAT
>CAZFDX010000283.1:0-8279 GCA_964518325.1 uncultured Alcaligenaceae bacterium
CGTTCATCGGGATAAACATGCCAATTCTCCACGGCGGCCTCGGGGATGCGATTTTTCTCATCGATCAACCGTTCCACATCGCGATCAGTCAGATTTCGATAAAATCGGCGCGAACACCCAATCAATCCCGTCACGATCACGAGCCAGAGAATCAGCCACGAATATCGAGGAAGTCTTCGCATAGAATTCATACAATCCGATAATTCAATACATTCGTTATCGGCCATAAAGGTTGCCCACTTCAACAAATGTCCTTCAGGCAGGATTGCTTCCCTCAACACACATCCTTACTCATCACACGTCTTTCAGGAGGGGAGTCTCATCGAAGCAACGGGTTGCAAGGAGGGAATGCACTGGACCGAGGTAACGAAAGACATTCACAAAACGAGTTTCATTCACAGAACGAGTTGTTGCCGAATCGTTATGGCCCGCTGAGAAATATCCGAATTACGGGAGTCAATATATCCGAATTGCGTAAGTCAGGTCAGCCACCTAATTGACACGAACCCGATGCAGGGAAGGCATTTCGATAAAGTTGGAATGCGGGCCTTTCGCCGGTGGGCCAACGGACCGCAACCACATCGAAACGAACTGGGACGGAGCGCAGTCGATGCGTTTGAATAAATCGATGGGCAGCGTGAGTGAGTCGGCGTTGTTTCTCAAGGTGGATAGTGGAAGCGAGCTGCTGAAAGGTTTGCGTTTCACTCGAACGAACTTCCACAATGACCAAGGTTTGATTTTCCCATGCCAGCAGATCGATTTCCCCGCGACGATCTTGGTAATTGAAAGCGAGAATCCGGTAACCCAGTCGCCGTAGGTAACGGGCAGCCGCTCGTTCTGATCGGTGTCCAAACCAGCGACGCCAAAAAGGATATTTGGTGAACAGAATGCCCCCCGATAAGGAGACCTGAGAGAATCGAATTGAGTGAAGGAAACAGACCTACTTCTTTTCCCGCAGACGGGTCGCTTTACCAACACGATCACGCAGGTAGTAGAGTTTGGCTCGGCGAACGACCCCACTTCGTTTGACTTCGATCTTCGAGATTTTCGGGGAATGAATGGGGAATACCCGTTCGACCCCTTCGCCTTGGACGATTCGGCGAACCGTGATCATTTCTCGGGTTCCTTCTCCCTTTTTGGCAATGACCGTGCCGGAGAAACTTTGGGTCCGACCCTTTTCCCCCAATTCAATCCAAGTATGAACGTCAATGGTATCGCCAATTTCGATCTTGGGGATGGTTCGTTCCATCGGCATCTTGATTAACTCGGATTGAGTTTTGGTCAAGTTGCCTGCCTTGAGCTTTTCTTGCTCTTCGATGAGGGTAATCAGTTTGTTACGCATGGTCTTTATCCTTCTTATTCAGCCCGTTATTTTCTCAGGTTCGAGTTTTACAATCCTGTGTATCCCAGCTAGGTTGTGTATCCCAACTATCACTAATGCTGGGTATCCCAGCTGTGTTGTGCAACGGTCTCTCATCATCACGGGTTCCCACTCAATCCCCCTTGTCAATCAGGGGGATTGATTTGCGAGGAACGTAGGTCGCTTTGTTCGCGACGCCATTGGGCGATGGCAGCATGATTTCCCGAAAGCAAAATATCGGGGACCTTCATGCCACGAAATTCACGGGGGCGCGTATACTGGGGATACTCTAGCCGCCCTTGTTCCGAGTGGGATTCCTCAACGACAGATTGCCCATCGCCAAGGACCCCTGGAATGAGGCGAATCACCGTTTCGATCAGGAGCATGGCAGGGACTTCGCCCCCATTGCAAACAAAATCTCCGATCGAGATTTCACGCGGTTTTAAGCCCTGTCGAATCCGGTCATCGAAACCTTCGTACCGTCCACAAAGCAAAATAAGCCGCGGCTTCTGGGCTAGTTCTTGCACCAGATTTTGCGTAAGCCTTTGCCCCGAGGGGGTGAGCATAATCAGCTCGCCGGCTGTCTCGCATTGCTTTTGGACTTCTTCTAAACAATCGAAGATCGGCTCACACATGAGGACCATACCGGGTCCTCCGCCATAAGGCCGATCATCGACGGTTTTATGTTTTCCCTTGGCCCAGTTCCGGAAATCCCATAGGTGTACCGAAAAAAGACCTCTCTGAATGGCATCGTGAACGATACTTTCAGAGAGGAAACCGGAAAACAATCCAGGGAACAAGGTCAGCACGTCGAAACGCACGACTGCCCCCTTTGGAAACACAAAAGTTTAGGACTTTTTGGGTTCGCTGGATGCTTCATCTTTTGGCATGAATTTTGTGAGTAAAATACCCACGCGATGCGATGCCAAGGCCCCGACGCTTTGCCAGTACTTAACTCGTTCGGGTTTGAGCGTCACGGATTTCTTTGGGTCTTTTTCGTGGGGATTATAGGTCCCCAAGTCTTCCAGAACGCGGCCATCGTTCGGCTGACGAGCGTCGATAGCCACAATCCGGTAAAAATGCCGGTGTGTCCGGCCCATCGGCTTCATACGGATGCGTACCGCCACGTTAATATCCTCATAACCAAAACTATCAAAAAAGGCATTATGCGAATTACCCCCCTACATGGCAAGAGAGCCTCCCTGATCCGAATCGAAAAATTTCGGAAAACAGAAAACGAACGACTGCGACAATAAACTTGGAACTTGCTCTGGGGAGTGTGCCGGTATGTCGAAGTTTGTTTGAGATTCCAGAAGGCTTCACACGGATTGTTTTTGTCTTCGGGGTCGCTTGGTCGATTGGTGGCTTGGTCGATTGGTGGCTTCGTCGATTGCTCGATTGTCAGGAAGGGAGAGGCACCCCTAAAGTGGTTGCCAATTCCGTTAAAAGTTTCCACGTTCCTTCAGGAATTTCGATGCCCTGTTGCGAGCGGGTGGCAAAAGTGCGGCGCTCCGGATCACCCGGTAAGGTGATTTCATTCGCCTGTGGAGCCAAAGGCGTGCTGCGAATAAATTCCTCAAGGCCGTGAACATTATTCAAAAAGGTCTCGCGTCCGCCGAAGCATTGGGGATCGAACAAAACCATCGTAACGCAGTTACCAAGCCCCGGCATGGGTCGATCAGGCCGGCTGCATTCTCCCCCAGACAGGGCGCCGGCAAAAATATCCATCATCAACCCCAGCCCGAAGCCTTTATATTCTTGCGAACCCCCAAACGGGCGAATGCTGCCTGCCTTTTCGGCATATAATTGGGCGGGGTCGTTCGTGGGTTGACCTTCGGCATCGAGCAGCCAACCATCGGGGACGGGTTGACCTTTTTGAAAGTGAACGCGCACTTTTCCTTCCGCAACCACCGAAGTACTAAAGTCGAGAATCAGGGGGTGGGAATCACCCGTCTGCGGATCGGTCGAGGGGACGGCGAAGCATAACGGGTTGGTGCTGATTCGACCCGCACGCCCGCCCGGCGGAGAAACACGGCGGCCGGAACCGTGAGAATTCACCGTTGCGAATAGAGCCAACCCGTGTTGGGCGGCCCATTGCCCGTATTCCCCTAATCGACCAATGTGCCCACTGCGACGCATGGTCCCTGCCGCAACCCCGAGGGCCTTCACCTTCGGTAACAAATGTTCAAGCAAACGATAGGCTAACACTTGGCCCAAACCCCAATGGCCATCCACCGCCAAGCAAGCTGGCGTTTCGTTCAAGACCGTCCATTGAGCCGGTGTGGTCAATTTTCCTTCCCGCAGGGCCGTGATGTATTGCGGAATGCGAATGACCCCATGAGAATCGTGTCCCACGAGATTGCTATCGACCAAAGAGAGGGCCACCCGCGAAGCCTCCTCGTTCGGGACGCCCGCAGTGGTGAAGAGTTTTTGGGCAAATTCGGTTAAGACAGGTGCAAGAAAAGTTGGCATGATCGTTTGAACATCAAAAGGGTTTAGAATTCGGCATTACCAGGGCTACGCGGATAGGGGATCACATCGCGGATATTGGCCATGCCACTGAGGAATAAGATGGTTCGTTCCAGCCCCAGCCCGAAGCCCGAATGCGGAACCGTCCCATAACGACGCAGATCGAGATACCATTGATAGGGTTCCAGTTCCATCCCCTGTTCGCGGATGCGTTGTTCGAGCACATCGAGCCGTTCTTCCCGTTGGCTTCCGCCGATGATTTCACCCACACCGGGGACCAGCACATCCATTGCGCGGACGGTTTTTTCATCGTCGTTGACCCGCATATAGAACGGCTTCAATGTTCGTGGGTAGTTGTAAAGAATCACAGGGGATTTGAAATGTTTCTCGGTCAGATACCGTTCATGCTCCGATTGCAAGTCGCTGCCCCAAGAGACGGGATATTCCCACGTTTGCCCCGATTTTTGAAGGATGTCGATCGCCTCGGTGTACGAGACACGCAGGAAGGGGTTTTTCAGAACATTTTCCAGTCGAGAGAATAAATCTTTCTCGATTCGTTCTTGGAAAAACTGCATATCTTCTTGGCAATGATTCAGCGCATCGGTAATGATCCGCTTCAAAAAGGATTCGGCCAAGTCCATGTTGTCTTGCAGTTCATAAAAGGCCATTTCAGGTTCGACCATCCAGAACTCGGCCAAGTGTCTGGGTGTATTCGAGTTTTCGGCCCGAAATGTGGGGCCAAAGGTATACACTTTCCCCAAGGCACAGGCAAACGCTTCCACCTGTAATTGACCACTCACCGTCAGATAAGCTGGTTTGCCGAAGAAGTCTTTGCTGTAATCGACTTGGGGGCCATTTTTGGGAGGATTTTCCGGATCGATGGTGGTGACCCGAAATAATTCGCCGGCCCCTTCGCAATCACTGGCAGTGATAATTGGCGTATGAATGTAGTAAAAGCCCCTTTCCTGAAAAAAATCGTGAATCGATTTGGACACTTGGTTTCGGAGTCGAGTGACTGCTCCAAAAGTATTCGTCCTTGGACGGAGGTGAGCAATAGTGCGAAGGAACTCGAAGGAATGCCCCTTTTTCTGTAAGGGATATTTCTCGGGGTCAGCGCCACCGAGGATGGTAATTTTACTGGCATGGATTTCCGTGGCTTGCCCCTTCGCGGGCGAGGCTTTGACTTCTCCTTCAACCCAGAGGCTCGATCCCGTTGAGATTTTTTTGACTTCCGCTTCGTAATTGCTCAACTCGCCTGGCGCGAATATCTGAACATTCCCTTGGCAAGAACCGTCGTTCAGTTCAATGAAACTAAAACCCCCTTTTGAATCCCGTCGGGTCCGAACCCAGCCACCGAGTTTCACGATCTTGCCAATCGACTCTACCTTACGGGCTTCTGCCACTGAGATTCGATCCATATTAAACCACCCTATTCCGATTCCAGACCAGAGATTGATTAGCGATACTCGATATTGGTCAGCATTACTTTATGAATTCGTGATGAAGTGCAACAGGGGAGATCGCAGGAACGTCAAAACGGCAAGGGGGATCGTTTCGGTTACAACTTGAATTGGAACTGGGTAAACAGCAGATAAACCCCCAACACGGCCAGAATCACGACGAAGGCCACGACGGCTCCCAAAATAATCGGATTCAAGGAAGATTTCTCTCGCGACGATCGTGGGTGAGTTTCTCCCAAATTCAAATGAACCTTCGGTTGAGAAGCGACAGGATTCACAGCCGGCAGGCGTCGAGACGTTCGCCTATCTGAAAGTTCAATTTGCTCGGGGTCGGGGCGATGGATTTGTGGGGGCGTGCGGGAATGACTGCCGCTCCGCGTGTTGATTCCGCTTTGCGGGCTGGGAACAGGGGGATGGGTTCCTGTGGTGGGTTTGAGCGGTGCGGGAGCGATCACTAAATCCCGAAATTCGGGGTAGGTATGTAAGCCTTGGAAAGGCCCTTGCTTGGTACGGGCGGCTCGAACGTTTGAGCTATCGCCTAGAAGTCCATCCCGTAAAGCCCGACGAATTCCTTCCGAGGATCCTTTCACAGTATGGGTTTGCCCATCTTCATCACGATAGACCAAGTACCAAAGGTCGGTACTGCTGTGTTGTCCGGAATGAGATGGTTCCTCCGCAGCTTGAGGAGGGGATTTTCGCAGGGAGGCTCCAGTCAGGTCCTCGACAAACTCCTTACAGCTCGCGGGTCGTTGCTCCGGATCAGCCGACATGGCCCGACGAATGGCCCAATCGACCCGTTCCGAGATGTTGGGATTCACCTCGCGCGGGGCGGGTAGCTCGTTTCGGATTTTGCGCATCCAGCAATCCAAAGGCCCCACTTTTCCAAAGGGAACCTCACCCGTGACGGCCATATAAAGCGTTGCGCCGAGACTATAAATATCACAGCGAACATCGGCATTTTTGGCGTTGCGGAATTGTTCCGGTGCCATGAAATTCGGTGTACCAAGGCCACGACCCGTTTTGGTCAGGTTTAATTCGTCATCGGCATTTTTCACCAAGCCAAGGTCGGTTAATTTGGCAATCCCGTCTCGGGTCACCAAGATATTATCGGGCTTAACATCGCGATGGATCAGGCGTTGTTTATGGGCCTTGTGGAGTCCCTCGCAGACTTGGGCAATCAGACGGATTGCTTCATTTTCATCAAGGGGGCCTTCGCGTTCGATGCGCCGCCCCAGCGACTCCCCATCCACATATTCCATAACCAAATACGGACTGGCACCCACCCCACAATAATCCAACACCCGAACCACATGTTCATGTTCTAAAGTGGCAGCGGCTCGGCATTCTTGCTCGAACCTTTTCAATAAGACGGGATTTTTGGCGGTCGAAGGAAGGAGAATCTTCACAGCCACGAATTCTCCCGTGCGGAGACTCCGAGCTTTGTAGACCGTGCCCATTCCCCCCTCTGCAATTTTGGAGAGAATTTCATAATCGCCGACTTTGGAAGGAATTCCCATCTTTGTGTCTACCGAGTTCATCCAAAAAGCTCCGCCAAAAGGTCGATTGGGAAGGCTTGCACAAGCGTATTTCAGGACGATTCAATACTAACCTAGCACACATTCGACCTAATCGCCAAAATCGTTGAATTTAGAACTTTGGTCAGATTTCAGCAATCGGCATAACTTTCCTATTTTATTTTCCTTGTCAGAAATGCCTATAATGGTCACAATCAAAGATAGTAATAGTTTTGCTCCCTTAACCTGTACCAGAGTGCCACCCTATGGGCATCTTGGGTAAAATTCTAATTTTTCTCAATCTTCTCGCGGCAGGGGCCTTGGCCTACTTTGCTTTGCAAGTTCAGAAGATTAACCAAGAGTACGCCTACGCCGCAGTTCGAGCCGAATTGCAGGTGACAGGTCTCCCCTTGGAGTCCCCCGTAACTCAGGTTCCGACCGATCCAGAAGAATTGGTCGCTTTTCCCGTCGATCAAGCCAAGGGGGTCGCCTTGGAAGAATTGCCGGTCCGCGTACTCAATCGGGCGATTCCCAGTGGCGGGAAAGAATATGGAACCGGAGGTGGGGCCGGCGTGGCGAATCAAACGCAAGAGGTTATCCGCCTGCAAGAAGTAGTGCTCAAGAAGATAAATGAGGCCGGTGACGAAAAACTCAACCGGCTGCGTCAATATCTCCTCAACTTAGCCCGCACCGGCTTGGAACGAGATTCTGTTGTTGCTTTGTTCGACCTGCTCAATCCGCGTCGGGCACGTTTCGCTAAGGCCGACCTCTACGGGTTGGGATATACCCCCAGCCAGCAAGCCGCCCTGAAAGCCTATTATGCGGTGGCCAACATCGGCGATGTGAGCCAAAAAGAAGCCCAATTGAAAATCCCCGCAGCGAAAACCGCCCTAAAAACCTTTGCCGAAGGGGAAGCCAAAGCGTATCCCGCCGAGAAACGACCCGCCGATGTCGGCCCCGTCTTGGAAGTCGAGAACAGCAACGTCTCGACCGCCGCCGAGATCGACGCGGTGAAGACGAAACTCGCAACCTATGCGACCGGTCGGGCCTTCACCAAAACCGAGGCCGAAGCCCTGAATGCCTTGATTGATATTTACAACACACCAACAACCACGCCCAGCCAAATCGAAAAGTTGGCTTTGGCCTTATTGAACGATAAATTTGAGGTAGCCAAACTCCCCTTCTCTGAATCGAAAGGGACCAGCTCCAAGGCAGAAAAAGCCCGAACCATTGCCCATCTGCTCTATTTTATCGATGCCGATCGTCACTTTGTCTCTCCCGAAACAGATGCCGCCATCGTGGCCGATCGGCAAGATTTGCATCCTCGGGTCGCTGCCATCGTCCGGTCGGGGGACTACACCATGGCCGCCGATCTACAAGCCGATGAGTTCCAACCCGCGACCGAACCACTCCGCAATATCATTGTCCACGAAGAAACCTCCTTCCGCGACGCCTCCCATACCCTCCTTCGCCAAG
>CAZFDX010000284.1:0-5870 GCA_964518325.1 uncultured Alcaligenaceae bacterium
GGTTTGAGCTGCTACTGTTCGAGTGTCGGGAAGTTGTCACCCGGAGGGGTTACTAAAGCTGTATCAGTTAGAGTAACATTGGCCACGTACCATTGGATTTTCATCCCCACAGGATCAACAATCTTAACGGAGGTTCGGCTATTCAACGGGAATTGATTTTTCATGGGTCCCATCATGCACATACCAGCAACGGCGCCCCAAGGTCCCATGGCAGGAACGGGACGAATTCCCATGCTGGGGGAGTAGGCAGGGTAACCGGTCGGGCCGACGGGTCCGGCAAATTTCCCACCGGCATCGGGACCGCCGTAGCGTCCGCCTGCGGTTTGAATGATTTTGCCTTGACCTTTATCGAGGTAATCGCTCTTCACGATTCCCCCTTTCCCCCGATCGACCCCCTCGGCCCGAACAATACCAGCATCTTTAGCACGAGCTTGGTAATTGGTTAAGGTGATGGGTTCCCCATAGGGTCCAACTAGGTCCTTCGATTCTTTCCCACGATAAGCCTGATTCATCGGGGTGACTGGTGTGGCGCTCGGTTTGGAGGACATACAACCCCCAAGCCCTGCCAATAACAGGCACGCAATACTGGTTCGCTTCATCGATCCTGCTCCAATATGTTGCGATTGGTTGGTCCAAAATCGCCCCGGCCAGACCGGGAAAATTCATACTCAAATTTCTTCGGACAACCACCCTGCCGAACTTTGACTAAAACCTGTTCAAATCGCACAACCAAAACAAAACGAGCAGAAAGTGCAATCCTTACAATATGCATTTTGTTTAGTTGAGATAGAATCCCTAGCTTACTTAGAATGATTAATGAGTGAATCGAGCTGGGGGACCAGCAAAAATCTCTGGTAGAGATTTCAGGAAAGCGTCGATATTATTGGTATGCTTTCAGGATTCACACGATATGTTCGTCCACAACTTCGGCTCGTTATGCCAACACAACCTCCGTCGATCGTTCTTGCCGCATCTGAAGTCGTAGGCTATGCCAAAACCGGTGGACTTGCCGACGTCTGTGGTTATCTACCCAGTGCCCTAGCTGCCTTGGGCCATCAGGTTTCGGTCATTATGCCCCTGTACAGATCGGTGCGTAATGGTCGCCGTCCAATTGAACCGACCAATACGATCCTTTATGTGCCGCTCTCTCGCAGCACTTACACGGCACGGGTCTGGAAAGGTAGTTTAGCTCAGAACGTACCCATTTATTTCATCGAGCAGGCCGAACTCTTTGAACGGGACGATCCGAACAACGGAAGGTCTCTTTACCAATACACCTCGTCCGATGGGGAAAAGGTCGATTATCCGGATAATGCCCTTCGCTTTGCCTTTTTCTCTCGTGCGGTGTTAGAGGCCATTAACCAATTGAATTTAAGCGCCGACATTTTACATTGTAACGACTGGCAAACGGGGCTTGTTCCTGTTTACCTACGGGAGTTCTATCGCAATCGTCCCCATTTCCGACGCACACGCTCTCTTTTCACTATTCACAATTTAGCCTATCAGGGTGTGTTTCCGTACAGCGATTTCCAACTGCTCGGACTCGATGCAAGATTGTTCAACCATCATCAAGTTGAGTTTTATGGCAAGCTCAACTTTCTGAAGTCGGGAATTGTGTTTTCGGATTGGATTAACACCGTCAGCCCGACCTATGCCCAAGAGATTCGGACCAGTATGTGGGGATGCGGACTCGAAGGCGTCTTGAACGAGCGCAGGGATCGCCTGACGGGGATCGTCAACGGGGTCGATTACAAGAGCTGGGACCCCGAAACCGATCCTCATTTGGCAGGCAATTACAACATCGACAATGTGTTAGAAGGGAAGGCCATTTGCAAAGCCGACCTCCAGACATACTTCAAACTTCCTCTCAAAGCTCGGACTCCGCTGCTTGGCCTCGTGGCCAGATTGGTGGAGCAAAAGGGTATCGACCTTATCATCAAAGCAGCCGACGATATTTTGGCTTTGGAAACTCAACTGGTGATCCTAGGCGATGGGGAAAAGCGTTATCAAAACGCTCTAATGGAAATCAAATCAAAATACCCCGAGCAGGTTGGACTTTTCTTAGGTTTCGACGAAAGTTTGGCCCACCGCATCGAAGCAGGGATCGATTTATTCTTGATGCCAAGCCTGTATGAACCCTCGGGCCTGAACCAATTGTATAGCCTGAAATATGGCTCGCCGCCGATTGTTCGTGCCGTCGGTGGTTTAGCCGATACTGTGATTCCCACCACAATGGAGAGCCTCAAATCGGGCAAACCCAACGGGTTTCAGTTCGGGAGTTATACTCCTCAGGCGCTCGCGGCCACGGTGGATTGGGCGGTCCGGATTTATCGAGATCAACCCGATGATTTTCTCAGGATCATCCGAAATGGAATGGAAGCCGATTGGTCTTGGCATCGGGCAGCAAAATCGTATTCGGATCTCTATCATCATTTGATCGCGGAATATCAAGGACGATTGCCCCGTTATGCGGAGAGTGCTTAATGTCCCGATTCCCTGAATATTATGCGGAGACTGCTTAATGCCCCGACCCCCTGAATGGAGATTCGATCCCCGTTGTGGTCGGCTAGTGCTGTTATCCCCAGAACGTGAAGCCAAGCCCGATTGTATTGACCAGCACAACTGCCCGTTTTGTCAAAACCACGAATCGGAAACGGAACCCGAAGTCTTGGCGTATCGACCCGATAGTTTCACGCCCAATTCCACGGGCTGGATTGTTCGAGTTTTTCCGAATAAATATGCGGCGATCCGCCCTCCTCTGGGTCAAGCTGAAGTGATTGTGGATTGCCCACATCATGAAACTCGGTTCCATCAGTTACCCAGCGAACATATGGCCTTAACGCTCATGGCTTGGCGAGATCGGCTGTCATGGTATCGACTACAGGGGAAATATCCTTTCGTTCAGTTATTTAAAAATCAGGGGCCTCAGGCGGGGGCTTCCGTGGCGCATTGCCATAGCCAGTTAATTGCCTCTCAGAAAATTCCGGACTTCGTTCAACGAGAATTAAGACACCATTCGGAACTATTCAAAAAGTTCGGTCAATGTCCTCTCTGTCAAGAGCTTCGGCAACAGGAAACACAAACCCGATGGATTTTCGAGAACTCCGATTTTGTAGCGATTTGCCCCATCGCACCGCGACAAGCCTTTGAAACGTGGATTATCCCTAAACGATGTTCGGGACATTTTGAGACCCTTCATAGCAAAGAACTCCTGACATTAGCGGAGATTCTTCGGATTCTTCTGGTCCGGATTCAAAAAGCGGCCGACCAACCCGATTATAATTTGATTCTCGTCACGACCCCTCAGACTTGGGAGCATCCTTTTCATTGGCGACTTGAAATTCTTCCCAGAATTGTGAATGGCGGCGGTTGGGAATGGGCCACCGAAACGATCATCACTACCGTCCTACCCGAGGATGCCGCTGAGCGATTGCGTCGCATGAGCGACATTTCCATATGACCTCCGCCGGATAGGTCTGATTCCTGCTGCGTCGGGTGAGTGAACATCCCAAAATCTCTCAAAGGTCGCGTAACAATTTCGTCCGGTGAACAACCATCAAATAGGCCTCAAAAACCGCGTAAGAATTTCGTCCGGTGATTGATGATGAAATAGGCCCTCTGATACCTCTGAGCCGTTATCTTTCGATACCAAGTGACGAATCAAAATTATTTGATCTGTTCACTCTCTGCACATCGAGCAACAAATCAAAATCATTTGATCTGTTCATTCACTCGTTCTGAAAATTGCTATTGGTGAGCAACTCTTGTTCGGTCGTAACTCTCCAAAAGTTGGGGGATCGAGAAGATTCGTTTTGCAGTGCTTTGGGTTGGTTCCAGAACGGCCAGATGGATTTGAGATTGACTGGCTAAAGCTAAAATATCACGCAAAACCGATTTTTGTGGTTGCAGGATCAGCCAATTCTCATCTTCGAATAGGCCTTTGTATTGGAGTGCCGATTCTCGCGATAAAAAGAGTGTGACCGCAAGCGCCCCTTGTTCCGTCTTCCACAAAGCGGGATGAAACGAACCCGAGATGACTTTTCCCAAAATAAACGGTTCAATTTCGTTAGGATCGGCTGTCATTTTTGGAGAATGGGCAAATAGTTATTGGGGATTTGAAAAATAATGCAAGCCATGGCCGTGGCATAATGCGAACCTACAGCGGGGTCACTCCAAGCACCATCATTGCGGTGGCGCGTCGGTTTGAGAAGGTCATCGCGAATCGCAGGAAACCAGACATTCCAATACTTCGGACCGGCAGTCCACATTGCTTGCGCAGCATAATACTGGCCGTAGTAGTATTGGCCTTCTAGCCCCCCCCCTCTCAATTGGAAGTCTGTTTCTTTGCCCGGTTTAAATCGAAGTAAATAGGCCAAGCCTCGATCATTCTCAGGCCCCGAGTAAACCCCTGCGCAATTCAGGGCGACCACCCCCGCAGCAGAACGGGGAAAAAGACTGCCCCCATTCCCTGCGAAGTAGCTAAAGCCCCCATCGCTGGTTTGGCAAGATCGGATGTATTTGATTGTTTTCGCTGCCACTTCGGCGGGTACATAAAACCCTGCATTCTTCGCGGAACGCAGGGCCATGATTTGGCAGATTGTGGCCGAAGAATCGGCTAATGTTTTTTGGGGTTCATATCGCCAGCCCCCCTCGGAGTTTTGTGAACTAATAATCACTTGGACGGCGCGTTCGATGGTTCCTTTGAGCTTTCGTTGCAGAATTTTATCGGGAACCATACCGTACAACTCTGCGAGAAACAATGTGGCAAAACCATGTGAATACATGGGAGCGCGGTCACCTCTGCCAGCATCGTAATGAAGAAAGCCCGGAATTTTCGTGGACTCTTTCGACAGGATGTAGTTCATGGCACGCAGAACATTATCGCCGTAGGCTCCGCGATTCGGAACGTGGCCCCCTGCCATAAAGGCCATTCCAGAAAGTGCAGTAATCGCCAAATTTCCCGAGTAGTTGAAACTGTCGCCGAAGCCCCCATCCCGAAGTTGGGTCCGTGCCAAATAAGCCAACCCCTTTTCAGTGGCGTTCCGAACTTCGGCACTGAGAAAATCGATCTTTTCTTCGGTGGAATTTTCTGTGTTGGGATTCAATTGGGCAAAGGATGGAAGGGTTAGCCCCAGTCCCGCACCGATCCCTAAAGCTCGATTGCAGAATTGACGACGGTTCACTTGTCGCTCCCCTTTTTCTTGGCTTCTGCGATGTTACTAAAGTATCGGGATAATAGATCGGCATATCGGGGCATGTAGCGCTCCCGATCATAAACGTCTAACTCTTGGCGGGCACGATCCGGCAGTGTTCCCCATAAATCCCGATACAGTTCCGTTAACCGATCCGACTTCCGTGGGGGATCCTCCTTGGGTGGGGGGCTTTTTCCGGTTGGCCTCCCATACCTTTTTCATTCATTGCCATCTCGCCCGACATTCCTTTATCTTTCATCCCCATATCCATACCGGTCATGCCATTTTTCTCTTTTGGAAGCATGCCCACACCCATCGGTTCTTTTTTCTCGTTCATCCCCTGCTCTTTCTTTTTGGGATCGTTACCCGCACTCATGCCTTTTTCTTTCTCTTTTTCTTGAAGACGTTTTTCTCGCCGCGAAGAACCACCTTTTTCCCCTTGCGATGGGTTCATTCCGGTCATTCCAGACATTCCTCCCATGCCTGCCATACCGGTCATTCCTCCGCCCATTCCCATCGGGGAATTTTTGGTTGAACCACCTCCACCGCTGGGATTGCTCATCCCGTTTTTACCCGAGTTATTCATTCCTCCGCCCCCCATCGACATACCCGACATACCGGACATCCCCGACATTCCCCCCATTCCACCACCACCCATGTTCATGTTCATATCGGGGG
>CAZFDX010000285.1:0-2896 GCA_964518325.1 uncultured Alcaligenaceae bacterium
TGTTCAGTCTTATCGTGGTCGGAGCTTGGGCCTTGGGTAGCTACCTATTTGCCAAACAGGTCGATTGGTATAAGCTCGCTCCGTTTGGTGTGCTGAGTACATTGATTGCTTGGATTGTGTTACCCGTAGCCAAGTTCCGCGAAAATGAAAAATACCCCGTGCGAGGCTGGATCGCGTTTTTAGGGATTCCGTTGGCTTTGGTTGCCTTTTGGATGGAAGGCTGGAATTGGCCCAAGCTGGTGACCAGCGAGGCGTCGCCTCCACCAGAGCAATCGTATTTCAACGGCTTTATCCAAGCGTCGTCCGGTTCGATTGAACATCTGATCGGCCATACGCTGCTGTTTTGCGGTTCGTTGGCTTTCATCCGCTGGGGGAATGCCGTGCGTCGGCAACGCAGTGATCGTTTTAGTACTGGTCGCGTGATTGCTGCGGGCGTCAACAGCTTTTTGATTTGGTTTGTGCTGTGGATGCTCCTGAAAGATTATCATCCCTCTTCGTACCACTTTTTAGCCTTCCCTGCGGCCTTGGCTGTGGTGCAATTCGTAAGCCCTTGGTTCCCTGTGCCTCCGCAGAAACGAAGAGCAGAAAAACAACAAACCCAAACCGTGTGATCGATAGCCCCAAACCTTAACAAACAACAGTAAAACAACAAACGCTAGCAGTGTGATCGCTCTCCCTAAACCTTCAACTGAAACAAAGATTATGAAACGATTATGGAATTCAATAGGCTGGCTTTGTTTAACCTTCGGTCTAGTTTCGGCTCTGCCTGTGACCGCGGCGCCCCCGAAGAAACAAGCGGGGCTAGATGGCAGCGAAAAAATCACTCTCGAAGTCGTCGGGGGATTCCAAGAATCCAAAGAGAAGGCACGCCGAGATGCGATTCAGGTGGCCCAAGAGCAAATCAAAGAGCATTTGCTCACGATGGATAAACCCCTGAATCGAACCCCATCGTTCGAGTTGATTAACGAACAAATGGTGAAGAACATCAAGTACGACGAACAAGACCTTGGAAGCATAAGCAAAGAGAAATTCTATCGCGCTACGATCCAAATCGAGGTGAACTCGCATCATCTCAAAATGCTGCGCGGTCGCGAGCGATCGGCCGATATGGCCTTGGTTGTGCTGGGATCGACCTTGATCTTAGGAATCGCGGCTCTCTTCTTCAAATTCGACAGTTACACGGGGGGACATATCACCCGTTGGCTGATCCCCACGATGGTCGGTGTTGCCTTGGTGGTGGGGGTGCTTTGGTGGTGGGGGGTCATTTATTAAACCTTGGATTGACATATCGTTTACCGATTCAATGGGCGTTGATTCGAGACCCCCGCAGCGCAAGCCCCTTTCCCCAGAAAATCACCATCTTCTCGATTCACTTAAGCATATAACAGGCGACCGCAGGAGTGGCAGCAGATCAGGTTACCACTATTCAAATCCAGAATCATTTGTTGCGGCAATTGAGTATGACACTGGGAACAGACCCCTTTCTCTGCATGGGCTAGGGCATCGGCCCCGTATGCTTTCACAAGTCGCATGAGCAGAGATCGGGCTTCTGCCGGAAGGGAGGCTTCGATCTGGGCTAAATTCTGCGTAGCTTGCGTGAGTTCCACTTGGAGAGATTCCAAGCGAATGGCCGCTTCTTTTTGATACGTTGCAAATTGGGCTTGGCCTTCGGCCCATTGCTTTTCTAGTTCGGGGATTTGCTTGGTGCGTTCGTCGATCTCGGTCAACGCAGTGAGAATTTCATCTTCGAGTTGGGCAATGATTGCCTTGGTATTGGCAATGTCGTGCTCTTTGGCTTCCACTTGGTTCGGAGCGGTCAACGTGTCGAGTTGTTGTTGATGTCGAACGAGCAGGTCCGAAGAAGCCCGCAAACGATTCTCCAAATCCCGCACAGCTGCCTTACGTTTGATCAGGTTTTCTTTGGCCTCTTTGACCGCTTTCTCTTGATTGGCCAATTTGGTTTGATGGGCCTTCATGACGCGAGGCCCTCTCTCGATCTCGCTGTTTAGGTCGCGGATAAACTTGCGAAGTCGATGAATTTCACGAAGGATAGTGTTCGACATGGTGAATTCTATTATAGGACGATCTTTAAGAGTCAACAGCGCAGTTCGCAGAAGTGTAATGGCCTGACGTCTAGAGTCTAATGGCCTGATGTGTTACGATCTGATGTCTAATGGTCTGATGGGAGAGAATGCATTCAATTATTACTCTTGGGGCCACCTTCCAAGAAACCTTCGAGTAATCGAGAGCGGACGGGATGTTGAAGTTTCTTGACGGCTTTGGCTTCAATTTGTCGGACCCGTTCCCGAGTGACCTTGAAAATGCGCCCGACTTCTTCGAGGGTATAAGTGTAGCCATCCCCGAGACCATAGCGAAGTTTGATGATTTCGCGTTCCCGATAGGTCAGGGTTTTGAGAATATCGTCGATCTTGCCGCGAAGCATTTCGTTGGTTGCGGTTTGCACAGGTGAATCGATCGAATCATCTTCGATGAAATCTCCAAAGTAAGTATCGTCGCCGTCGCCAATGGGGCGATCCAAGCTGACGGGTTGCTTAGAAATTTTCATGACCCGTTTAGCGTCTTCGATGCTACAACCGGCGGCTTCGGCCATTTCCTCAAGGGTTGGTTCGCGGCCGAGTTCGTGTAAAAGTCGTTTCGAGATGGTGCGCAATTTGGACATGGTCTCGATCATGTGAACCGGAATGCGAATCGTGCGGGATTGGTCGGCAATAGCCCGAGTAATCGCTTGACGAATCCACCAAGTGGCGTAGGTACTAAATTTGAAAGTACGCTTCCACTCGAATTTATCGACGGCCCGCATCAGACCGGTGTTGCCTTCCTGAATGAGATCGAGGAAGCTCAAGCCCCGATTCCGGTATTTCTTGGCGATCGATAC
>CAZFDX010000286.1:0-8695 GCA_964518325.1 uncultured Alcaligenaceae bacterium
GGTGAGCTACCCCAAGAGCCGAACCGAATACTTCATGCAGCAAGAAATCCCCACTTTGGCCAAAAATAACCGCGACCGTCTCCCCGAGGACGATATTCAAGACTTGACCAAAACGCTGCAAGAGAAAATGGCCGATGCCAATACCCCCGAACCAAAAGGGGAGAAAGAAAAGACCGAATGGAAGCTCAAAGCAGATACCGCCAAAGCCAACGCAAAACAATATCTCGAAACGTGGGCGAAAGCTCGGGGCTACGAAATTAAGTCGGCCACCAAACCACAAAGTGAATTCACTATCGTTAACGATCCCGGATTGAAGGAACTCGTCGAGCAAACCGAGAAGGATAAACTTTCACAAAAAGAATTCCGCACCATTCCGGAAATTGCCCTGCGTGTGTTTGGTCGCGATGACCAGCTCTACTCGCTCATCCGCGCGACCAATCCCCCCAGCCCCTTCGAGGATGCCAGCAGTAAAGGCCCCGTGTATTACCTGTGGCGCACCGAGATGATCCCTGCGAAAGAGCATGGTGCCCGCTACGAACTTCTGCCCGAGGAAGTCAAAGCTGCCGTGAAGCATGAATGGCGTTTACGCAAGGCCAGAACGCTATTGGATGCCGAAGCCAAAGCCCTATCCGAACAGGTCAAAGCGATTGCCCAAAGGAACGCCAACAATCCCGAAGGATTGAAGAAAGAATTGGCCGATTTTGCCGCACAAAAAGGCCTGAAGTTGATTACCAGCGTGAAGCAGCTTTCGGTCTATCAAGATATTGGTGGCGCCCATAATTTTGCCAATCCCAATGCCCAAAGCTATCCGGTGGGACGGGTCAAAGAATCCCCCGATATTCCTTATCCCTCCGAAGAACTCACCAATGCGTTGCTTTCGTTGCGGAACAAGCCAGCCGGTGAGGTTGCCATTGCCAAGAATGGACCGAAAACGGTTGCCTACATCGGGGTTTTGACGAACACCCAGAAAGCGACTGTGGAAGCATTCTTGCGAATCTTCTCGCGATCGAGCTTCAACCTGCAACCGCAATCACGCAATCCGCAAGGTCTGCCCAATCCGTTGGCACGCGATCCTTTCCAAGGGAATTTCGTGAGCTTCGATGTGTTCTCTCGAAATCAACGTGAGGTCTTCGATCGATTAAAAGCCGAATTGCACTTCAAAGAGACCGATGCCTTCCGTCGAACCGACAAAGGCGACGAATAACCCCTACCCTCCTCCCTCGTTGATTCGCTCTTCACGGAACGCCCACCGATAAATTTCTGTATCTCAAGTCAGGCCGAAACTCTTCCTCTTTGGTTGATGGATTGATCCAAAGATGAAACTCTTCCTTTTTGGTTGATGGATTGATCCAACAAAGGCACGTCTTTGATTGAGATCAAGGCGATCCTTTCATCAAAGAAAGACGCATCGATGATCGGAAGAACAATCGCTGATCGAAAGAAGGGGGGATATTCGCATCACGATAATATCCCTTTCGTTTTTTCAGGCTCTTTTAGAGGGTTGGGGGGAAGGAAAGAAGGTGGAGAATGGTGATTACCAAGGGGTGCCGATCGCGCGGGCTGTCAGATCGTAATAATCCGCTGCCACGATCTTTGCTGTGACGAAATCTCCCGCCCGAAGATTTTTTCCTTTCAGACGAACTAGACCATCGATTTCCGGAGCGTCCGCATAACCTCGGGCATAAAAATAATTCGGGGCTTCCGGATCGGCACCATCCACAATGACGGGTATCTCGCGCCCCACTTGGTTTTCGCTCCATTGTTTGGCCACTTGTTGTTGGATACTCATCAGAATATCTTGTCGTTCTTTCTTCACCTCCGCCGGAAGATGCCCATCGAGTTTCGCGGCAGGGGTATCCGGTTCTAACGAGTAGGTGAACACCCCCGCTCGATCGAAACGAGTTTCTTCAACAAAGTCGCACAATTCCTGAAATTCCTGTTCGGTCTCTCCGGGAAACCCCACAATAAAGGTGGTTCGGAAAGTGAGATTCGGCACGGCCTCACGCCAGCGACGGATCAAGTTTTCCGTAGTCGAGCGGTTCACCCGTCTTTGCATCCTTTTCAAAACACGGTCGTTGATATGCTGAAGGGGCATATCGACATAAGGGATGACTTTTTTAGCCTCGCGAAGTGTTTGGAGCAGTTCATCGGTCACATGTTCGGGATAGGCATAAAGGAGGCGAATCCACTGAATATCCTCCAGTTGATCTAACTCGCGGAGCAGTTCCGCAAGGCGGGGTTTCCCGTAAAGGTCCATCCCATAATAGGTGCTATCTTGAGCAACAATAATCAGTTCTCGAACCCCGTCATCGGCCAGCTCTTTCGCTTCTTTGAGGATTTCTTCCATCGGTTTGGTAATGTGCTTGCCCCGCATTTTGGGAATCGCACAGAATGTGCATAAGCGATCACACCCTTCGGAAATTTTCAAATAGGCATAATGTCGCGGGGTCACTCGTAATCGGGCGGTATCCTCCAACGCACGCACGGGGGCCGGTCGGAACAGGCTGCGTTGTTCATTCCGATGTTGGATCGCTCGATCCACAGACGCCACAATATCCTCGCGGCTGAAAACCCCCAGTATCTGATCGACCTCGGGCACTTCGTTGAGCAAAAGGTCTTTCTGACGTTCTGCCAAGCAACCGGCAACCACAACGGAACCGACCTGACCGGCGTTTTTCAACGCCAACATCTCACGGATCACAGAAAGGGATTCCTCGCGGGCCGATTCAATGAAACCACAGGTATTCACCACCACAACATCCGCCCCTTCGGCATCGGCGGAAATGGCATATCCTTCTTGGGCCAATTTGCCCAACATTCTTTCCGAATCGACTGTATTTTTGGGACACCCCAAAGAGATAAAGGCCAACCTTTTATCGTTCATATCATTGCAAGATCAAAAGGACGAAGAAAAAGTCTATTTTACAGGAATTTCAAGAGCGGGGCACGGATTCGGTCGGATTTATGACTTGTTCTCTCGCAGGATACCAACACTCGATTCAAAAATTCGGTCCCGCCGTTGTTCACTTTGGGCCGGCTCGGCTTGGAGTTCCTGAAGGTCCTCTAGATTCGCCACACAATAAGGGCAGCCAATTTTGAACAAATGGAAGTGAACATAGGCTTGATAATCATCTTCCAATAATTCCCGAAGATAACTATTCAGTTGCTCGCGTGTGGGGCACGTTAAGCGCTCGCGTTGCCACACCGCACCAAGCGAATGCCCCGTATTGACGCTCCGATTCCGGACCACCTCCAGCAATTCACGAAGTTCCGGATTCGCGCGCAGTTCTTTCTCGATGGTCGCCGCTTCGGTTTCCGAAAGGCGATCATCGAGATAAGCGCGCAATCGTTCGGGAGTTATATTTAAGGACATGGGTTCACCTTGAAGCTCATTTTAGCAAATCACGGCTGTGGAGTTAAACAAAATCGACCCACAATTTACACCCACTTTGGGAAAATCTATCGTCTTTGTTGTCCCTCATGGCATTGACATTCAGAGATCATCATAAAGGGAAACCTTGACTTTGAGCGGTTCCTTTGACTTTTGACTTTGAGAGGTCCCCCTTGACTTTATAACACGAGGCCTTTAGGTTAAGGGAATGTCTTGGTCCAATCCGAGTTTGAGTCCCCTTTGCTGCAAACTCCACGTTCATTTCGTGGACCAAGGATCGATTTCGATTATTATTAACCAGCTTATTATTGGCTCCCGAAGGAGGGTGTCCGAGAACTTGTAAGCTCGTAATCAAAGAGACCACAAGCTCCCAAAGACACCCGAAAAATCGGGTGTCTTTTTTTTTGGGCTTGGGGTTTCTTCAGGAGTGAATGATGTTGAAAGAACCTCACCAGAACGAAAACCCTGTGTCCTTGAGCGGGACGAATCCTTGTTGCCCCCATCGGAGCGAGTTACTGTTCCTCGATATTCGCTTACAAAGTCATTCGGTGTTAATCAACATCCTCTCGATTTTGTCTCGTTTGGGGTGTGACTTGCTCCGGATGCGTTTCGAGGAAAATCATGCGCAATTTTCGCTGCGGCCCCCCAGTCATCTTCGGCATCGCGTCGTGCCGATGGTGGGCGAGTTAATCGAAGTGCTTGAGGTGCAAGAATCCCAAGCTGACTAAATCTCAGCGAGTTGGTAAACTGACATCGAGCCTTTTTGCTTTCGAGGTGAAATGTGAACGAAGCGACCCCCTCCCCATTATTAACGGCACAAATCCGAAATACCGTTGCCGAGATCGTTTCCCAACAACCGGTTTCCGATTTGCACACCCATCTTTATCCGCCGACATTTGGAACGCCGGTGGCGAATCGATCGCATCCGATCGATCCTCAAGGGTTAATGCTCTGGGGGGTCGATGAACTGGTGACGTATCATTACTTGATTGCCGAGGTGTTTCGTGTGATTCCTGCATCGAAACTCCCCTATGAAGCATTCTGGAAGATGAGCAAGCCGGAACAAGCCGACCACATTTGGAAACATCTGTTTGTCGAACGGACACCCATTTCCGAAGCCTGTCGAGGGGTGATTACCACGCTGACCAAACTGGGCTTGGACCCGACGGTAAAAAATTTGGCATCGGTTCGGAAATGGTTCGCGGAGCAAGACCCTAACGAATATATCGATCGCGTGATGGAACTGGCAGGGGTCGATTCCATCACGATGACGAATCCGGTATTTGATGATAACGAACGAGAAAGGTGGTTGAAAGGTATCACTCCCGATCGGCGGTTCCCTGCCGTGTTGCGGATCGATTCCTTCTTGCGGGATTGGCCCTCCGCAGGGGCTAAACTGGCGGCTTGGGGGTATCAGACTCGTCCCGAAGTGACGAACCAAACCGTTGAAGAGGCCCGACGATTCCTGCGTGATTGGATCGGGCGAATGAAGCCGCTTTACTTGGCGTTGAGCCTGCCACCGGAGTTTAGTTATCCCAACACCCTTACCCCAAGGGATCAGGCTGGTACGGAAATCATGGCTCGCGTGGTTATGCCCATTTGTCGCGAGTACGATTTACCCTTTGCTATGATGATTGGCTCACGCTTGCGGGTGAACCCCCAGCTGCGAGATGCCGGCGATATGGTCGGTCGGGCCGATATCGATTCGGTCGTGAATATCTGCCATGAATTTTCCGACAATCGCTTTTTGGTCACGATGCTTTCTCGGGAAAACCAACATGAATTAGCCGTTGCCGCTCGGAAGTTTGGCAACCTCATGGTTTTTGGGTGCTGGTGGTTCGTGAATAATCCCTCTTTAATTGAAGAAATCACACGAATGCGCCTCGAACTTTTAGGAACCAGCTTCATACCTCAACATTCCGATGCGCGCATTCTCGATCAATTGATTTATAAATGGTCTCATTCCCGCCAGATCATTGCCCAAGTGCTGGCCGATAAGTACGAAGATTTAATCGCCGCAGGTTGGCCCGTGACCCGCGAAGCCATCCAAAACGATGTCCGCTTGCTTTTGAGAGATAATTTCCGAAATTACGTCAAGCATTCGTGGTGAAAACAAGCATTCGTGGTGAAAGAAAGCATTTTTGGTGAAATTATGCAGATTCCGAGTATCAAAACCGGTCGAAAAATTACGGGAATGAGTGCGATCTTGCTCCCTTTCCAAGAGAATGGCGACGTCGATTGGATCGGTTTTGAGCAACACCTGATTCGGACCGTTTCTGCAGGATTGATCCCTGCGGTCAACATGGATACGGGATACGCAAATCTAATCGATGAATCCACACGCTTAAATGTGTTGAAACGAACTGCGTCCCTTCTGAAGGGGCAACCTTATATCGCAGGGGCTTTTGTAAAAGATCAGCCCCACGAGCCTTTTTCGCTTTCGGCCTATCAACGTGCACTCGACCCGATACAGACTCATGGCGGTACGCCCATTATTTTTCAATCGTATGGGTTAACTCAACAAGATTCTCAAGGGATTTACCACAGCTACGAGCAAATCGCCCGCGAGTGTGATCGGTTTTTGGCCTTTGAATTGGGGCAGGCATTTGCGCCTTTTGGCAAAATTTACGAGCTAGAGCTTTACGAACAGCTTTTGAAAATCCCTGCCTGTTCCGGGGCGAAACATTCTTCGTTAAAGCGAACCTTAGAATGGCAAAGGTTGAATTTACGGGATCGCGTTCGGCCCGAGTTTCTCGTCCTCACAGGGAACGATCTGGCGATTGATATGGTGATGTATGGCAGCGATTATTTATTAGGATTAAGTACCTTTTGCCCAGAACATTTTGCCAAACGAGACCGCCTTTGGGCAAACAATCACCCCGATTTTTACGAACTCAACGATCTCATTCAATATCTGGGCTTCTTTGCATTTCGGCCCCCTGTGCCGGCCTACAAACACTCGGCCGCGATGTTCCTTCATCTACGGGGTTGGATTCTGTGCCCGCAGACGCATCCTCAAAGTCCCTCACGACCCGACAGCGATCGTGAAGTCTTGCGTGACATTATGGAGCGATTGAACGAATGGACCTGTTATGCTTGAGTTCTGGAATGGCACTATTCCCTAGTCGGAGCCA
The DNA here is from genome assembly GCA_964518325.1 of uncultured Alcaligenaceae bacterium. Taxonomy (GTDB): domain Bacteria; phylum Planctomycetota; class Planctomycetia; order Gemmatales; family Gemmataceae; genus SKW135. Next base: position 6,526 of record CAZFDX010000286.1, read on the forward strand.
GAGTGGATGATCCACAACGGCTGCGGGAATTTTTTCATCGGTACGGATTCAATCCCCCCCCCTTGATTATTTGCTTTGTAAGGGAACCGGAATAAATTCTTTGATTAACTCACCAGTGAAGGCATCGTGAATACGAATCACTCCGTCGAAGCCTCCCGAGGCGACCTTATTGCCACGCGGGTGAAAGGCCACATCGTAGATCGGTGTCGTCAGGTCTTTCAGGGTCACTTTCTTGGGAGATTTATCGGTCTCGTAAATGCACACTTCGCCTTTCCCATCGAGACTACTTCCTGCGGCAAAAAGGTCCCCTTTGGGACTGAACGCCAACGAGTAAATTCGGCCCGTCATTTTTTCGTATTCCCGAATGCGATTCGAGTCATCGCCAATAACTCGTTTTTCCTCTCGGTGCATCTTGTACAAACGAGGGGTACCGTCCGCCCCTGCGGTCAAAATTTCATCGTACACATTCGGGGCCACGCCGGGGGTATCGCGCGGAACCTTGGCCATACGGGGAGCAGGGGGCCGACTATTTTCCCACACGGTCAACAGGTTCACACGGGGAGCCAGAACCGTTGCGGCAAGCAGAGCCTTTTTTTCATCCTGCGTGAGCAATTTCGGGGGGGGGCGAAGCGTAACAGTGTTAAGGCCCCCCTTCAAGGCGCCTGGGGTGATCGAGGTCACGTTGTCGATAAATCGATTGGTGGCCACTTCGGTCAATTTCACGGAACGATCTCGACTGACGGAAACCAGATGCTTCCCATCCTGCGAGAAAACCGTGTCGGTCACCCAATCGGAATGGGCACCTTGAAACAGAACTTGTTTGCCCGTTTTCACTTCAAAAGCCCGCACGGTATTATCGGCACAACCACAGGCCACCAAACTCCCATCGGGCGACCAAGAAATCCCTGCCACCACATCGAACGAAACGGGAATGGAAGTTTTTAGGCTCCGTTTTTCGACATCCCAAATTTGAATTTCGCCCGATCGTCCGGGGTCCCCCCCCGAAGCCGCTAGTAAAGTACCATCGGGAGAAAATGCCAAAGATTGAATGCGTTCGGATAACCCCACCAGTCGAGCGATCCGCTTGGAACCATCACCCGCCCACAGAAGAATTTCGTGATACCCCGAGATTGCCAAATACTCTCCATTGGGGGAATAAGCGACGGCATTGACCACCGGTAACGATTTGTAGATGGGGGGATTATCGGGATCGACGGGAGGCGCCTTGGCCGAAGCGGGGGTATCGTCTACGGCCCCTTCGGCGACCCATTTCTCGATCAATTTGATTTGGGCATCGGGCAACGGGGGTTGATTCTTCGGCATGCGGGCGCGTCCTTTGACTTCGCCAAGTAATTGGACCAAGAACGATTCTTGAGGCTTATTGGGGACGATCCCAAATTTTTCCGAATCCCCCTTTTTCAGAAGGTCCGCGTAAGAGGTCATAACATACCCGCCGAGCGGTTTGGCCGGTTGATGACACCCTTGACAGTGTTGGCGGAAAATAGGCAGAATGTCTTTGTAATAGCTCACTTTCCCAGCGGGGGCATCGGCCCCGAGTAGGGGAGTCGCAACACACAAAGAAAGTATGAGAGGAATGTGCTTCACAGGGAACCTCGATAGAAAGATTAAGGGCGCGGGGTGGGAGAATTATTTATCCGTTATGTTTAACCGAATTTATTATTCGTATTTTCTATTCGTCAATTTTATCTTAGGCCAATATCTCCTTAACGACAGTCCCATGAACATCGGTTAAGCGATATTGACGCCCTTGGAACTTAAAGGTCAACTTCTCATGATCCAGCCCCAAGCAATGAAGTATGGTGGCTTGGAGATCATGAACATGAACCGGTTTTTCGGTGACGTTGTAACCAATTTCGTCGGTGGCACCATAGATAATTCCTTTTTTGATCCCCCCCCCCGTGAGCTAAGTAGAGTGGGCATCGATGTGATCACGACGCCCCGTCATATTGCATGATTCCCCCATCGGTGTAAGGCCAGATTCTCCTCCCCCAATAACCAAAGTGGAATCGAGCCTACCCAAGCGTTGCAGGTACTTAATGCGAGCAGCCGAGCGGCGATCGACCTCTTTGGTTATATTCTCTCGGGATTTTCCTAAATCCAGATTGCCCCCGCGATGATACCAATCGGTGTGATAGAGCTGAACGAATCG
>CAZFDX010000287.1:0-2959 GCA_964518325.1 uncultured Alcaligenaceae bacterium
GGGCTTTACCAATGAAATCATGAAGGACGTCAGTCGTGGGGGCCATCACCCAAGCCGCTCGGGCATCGCGGAAATTTCTTTCAACCGTCAGATGCTTGCTGAAGGCAGCGCGCCCGCAGGTTCGCATGGCCAAATCGGTTATTTCTCGGGCCATCTCCGAAACAGCACCTTTGCTTTCCAGAATGGCAAGCATCACATCGGGGGCATTATTTTCCATCTTTTGTGCGACCTGTTCGATGAAGGCCAAGTGGGTATCGTACAAAATTTTCATGCGAGCCAGTCTTCCGCGCAGGTTCGGCAGGGAAGCTAAATTCTGCCCCAAATGTTCGAGTTTAGAATTGAGTAAATTGGTCCGAGTCGATTCAATCGCAGCGGCGGAAATGCCCAGCGAGACGGCAGCATTTCCCAATTGGAACCAAGGGAGTACCGAACTCATCATGGAGCCAAAGCCCCCCCCCTCGGGACTGAGTAATTCATCCACCCCAAGGAATACGTTTTCGAGTTTCATTGGTGCACTAGCATTGCCACGAAGTCCCAACCCATTCCAGAGACTGGTTACCGAAACCCCCTCTTGCGTTTTCTCGACGTAGAACAAATTACTGGTAATGCCATCTTTTGCGTGGGCCGCCTGAGTTGAGACGACATAACTGTCGGCATGACCCGCGCTGGTGACCCATGATTTTTGGGCCGAGAGCGATTGCTTATCTCCTTGGGGCACCGCTTGGCTGACCGGTGCCCAAAAATGGCTACGCGAACCTTTTTCGCTAAATGCCAATGTGGTGAGGTGATTTCCCGAGGCAATCCTTTGCAGAATCTCGTTTCGGCGGGGGAAGGCAGGGGCATCAACAATCACTCGTGTCCCGCAGATGTGCATCAAAAAAATCATTCCGGTGGAAGCACATTCTTGAGCGATAATACGGGTCACTTTCGCAAACACCGTAGGTCCTGCACCCATACCACCGAATTCCGTAGGAACGACCAGCCCAAGGAGTTTTGATTGTTTCAGAGCATCGATTGATTCGGCTGGCCAGCGACCAGCTGTATCAACCTCATTGGCATAGCGACGAATCGTTTCCGTTGCAATTTTTTCAGCTAACGAGACAACATCCACACTCATGATTCATACTCTCAGGGAAGGAATTTTCTTCGTAAACAAACCACTAAAAATCAAAACCTAACTCTTCGTATTCAAATCGTCAATGCGGTCATTCGTTCTGTTCAAGGGTCATTCGTTCTGTTTAAGGGTCGTATGTATTGTTCAAGAATGTGTGTATCTTGAACGAAGAATTTTCGCGGCTTGAACGATATTGCTCAACTTTGCCTCGGCGATTTCTGCGGAAGCAATGGGGTTATCCGCGAAGGTAGCAAAGCCACAATCGGGATTGAGGAGCAATCGTTCGGGGCCAAAAATCGCGAGGGCTTTCTCGGCTTTCTGAACGATTTCCTCTACCGTCTCGATACGATCTTCCTTTTGGTTGACGACCCCTAGGCCGATCCGACGATTTGCAGGGAGTTCTTTAAGTACATCCAATTCGCCTGCTCGCGGGGTGGCCATTTCCAAGAAATAAGTCCCTACCGGAATGGCCTGTAGCAATCCGAGTAAGGGGGTATACGGGCCGGTTAAAGCAACCCGTTCATCTTTCGTCCAGTTTCCACGGCAAATGTGGAGGGCTAATCGTTCTTGAGGAAATCCCTTGAGAGTTTGGCTCAGTAAATGTTGGGCAAAGGCTAATTCTTGTTGCGGGGGGCGTTTTTCTCCCAAAGCCCCGCACATAAAAGTTCGCCCTGTTGTAGGACGTGTGAAAACCACTTCCGTTAGAACGGGTTCATCGAGTTGGACTAAACTGGCACCGGCATTGAGCAACGCTTCGATTTCATCGCGGAGGACTTGGACAATGTCGGCAGCGAGTTCTTCTCGATTCGGATATGCCCGATCCGAAACGCATTCCAGCCACATGGTTCGGGTCAGTAAATAAGGGCCTGGTAAAGCGATTTTGATGGGTTTTTCAGTGATTCGTTGTAAGCGGGTCAACTCGTGAACGGTCAAGGGGCGATTTCGCTCGATCCGACCAAAAACGGCCGGATGCCGGACTTGTTCTGCAGGAACATCAAGGGATTCTAGTTCCCGAGCAAAATGTTCTGGATCATCCACATAAGGGAGCAAATCGGTGATGGGAATGAGCTGGCAATTATCAAGGCGATTGCCGACGAAACTGGCGTAGTTGTCGCGGCGTTGTTCCCCGTCGGTAATGACATCGACACCCGCGCGCTCTTGTGCAGCGACCACCAAGCGAACCGCATCGTCGGCATACTGTTGAAATTGTTCTTCTGAAAGGCGATTCGACAACCGATTATGCAGAGCTTCCAACAACCAACGGGGTCTGGGCCAACTGCCAATTCCCATCACGGATAAAGGGGGAATCGGTTGCGGCCCTTTGGGGGTTTTCATTGTCCCAGAAGGAGAAGGTTGGGTTCCTGCTTTTAAGGGGGCGGGTTCCGTTTGCCTTTGAGCTGGGAGGAAAGGCCCCTTTGAGATGAGGAAACTCCGGAGATTCCCCTGACGGGTCGCAGAGACCAATTCATTTTTGGTCAAGCGGCACCAAGCAGGAAGTTCCACTTCAACTGTGGCATCGGTCGAGCGAATTTCCAGCAATTCACTGGGGTTCAATGGATCAATATGCTTCCGGATCAGCAAAAGCAGACCATTCCCGCAAGTGAGATCGCCACCATCAAAGGAAACCTTGGGGGACTGAGTATTTTGAGTTGTCCAGTCCATGCTGGAAGCTACAAAAGGATGAGTCACAGAAAACTCTAGAAGGTTACACTAGAGCGCGATTCGCTCATGAACTCGTCGAATTACTCACCCCATACAGTTATGGAACTTTATACTAGCTTTTTTTAATTGATTTGCAAATATTGAAAGCAAGGGTAGCAATAGTAATTTTATCATCCTCCAAAA
>CAZFDX010000288.1:0-1727 GCA_964518325.1 uncultured Alcaligenaceae bacterium
GGATATTGATTCTGGCTCTCGAATAGGTTGGGGGATCGGTGCTGCCTTGGAATTGTTCGATCGTGAGGGAGTCGGTTATCAAGATATTTTGCTGATTTCCGATGGCGATGGCCCCGGAGTCGAAGCCGATGTCGAACCCGCGATCCGTGCATGTTTGGATTTGCAAGTTCCCTGTCATGTCTGCGGGGTAGGAAATCCCAAAATGGCCACCCCTTTGACTATCGGGCGTGGGGAGGACCTCGAATTTGTAACAACGAAACTACAAGAGGAATTTCTTCGCTCGGTTGCGCGTCGAACTCAGGGAGAGTACATTGCTGCTCATCAAGACATACCGCAACTGGATCGATTTTACGAGCAGATTTTGAAGGATCGAAAGAAACGGGAATTGCCAGCGGACTCGATTCCTGTGCCAGCGAACCGAACGGTGTGGTTCACGCTTCTCGGCTTAGGATTGATCTTCTCGGTTTGGTGGAGGGTTTAAAAATGATTTCCGTCAAATGCCGTTGGGGGTTATTCTTGCTCAGTGGCTCCGTGATGGGAGCTGCCCCTGCCACGATTGCTGATCCGATCTTATCCGCGCAACAGGCTTTTGAAAATCGTGATTATTCCGAAGCAGTCCGACTTTATACCCTTGCACTGAAAACCACGAACGAACCCAGTTGGATTTCATTCAATCTGGGAATCGTCCACCTGAAGCAATCGCAGTGGGCCTTGGCCGAGAGTCATTTTCGACAATGTCTTTCCGATGATTCACTCCCCAAGGATCGTCGCGCCAGAGCTTGGTACAATCTGGGCATTTGTATTCTCAAACAAGATTCTCAAAATCTCAAAAGGCTCAGTGCCGCTGCGGAGTATTTTGAATTAGCCCTTCGCGAAGCCCGTGAACAGAATGGGAATGCGTTAGCGGAGGATGCTGCGGATAATCTGGAAATTGCCCGAATGTTATGGTTAAAAACCTTACGAGAAAAACAAGGGGACCAACCGATACCCGACTCGGAAAAACCCAATCCGGACCCCATGAAAAAAACTCCTGAGCCAAAATCCAAAGAAGACCCCGTTGATTCACAACCCCAAAAGAAGGATTCCACCACTCAGAAGGGGAATCTCGAACCAGTGCCTGTACCGAAAGACAAGAAAGATACCCTTCCTGCGGACCCGAAAGAATCTCCCTTGAAAAAACCAAGTAAAGGTAGCCTCCCCGTATTGCCCGATCAAGCGAATCAGAAAATCGAGCTATCCCCCGAGCAAACCCAAGAGTATCTTCGCCAAGCAGCGGAACGAATTCGGAGCGAGCGCCAGAAAATTCGTCAGCAATCCCTTTCAGCCGATCGATTGCGTCCGAATGATTGGTAAGAAACGTGATCGAATAAGAATTCTCTTAATCTGAATGCGGCCAATTTATCAGAGCGGTAAAGTGGTAAACCTCATAAGGAAGCATCATCTTTGATCGTTGACCGATCGAGCATCTCATGGGAACAGACCCCGTTTGGCTTTTTCAAGGGCCACCTTGGAAACACCAAGGCTCAAGGCGGCCATCCGCATCGAAAGTTTGCGTTCTTTGGCTAGTTTGCGAACACGATGGAACGATTGCAACATCAGGTCTTTCAGTTTCGCGTTCACTTGATCCTCATTCCAAAAGTATTGCTGCAAGTCTTGAACCCACTCGAAGTAGGAGACTGTGACCCCTCCGGCATTGCAGAGAACGTCGGGGATGATGAACACGCCGG
>CAZFDX010000289.1:0-4118 GCA_964518325.1 uncultured Alcaligenaceae bacterium
CCCTCAATTGCTTCATTCCATTAGTTCCCTTGGCTTTTTCCTTCGGCATGCCCACTCCCCTCATTCCTTTTTCCATCGCCATGCCCATTCCTATCATTCCTGTTTCCATCGGCATGCCCATTCCCATCATGCCTTTTTCCATCGGCATGCCCATTCCCATCATTCCCATCATGGGTTCCATGGCTTCGCCCATTTTGGGTTGGAGGGCATCGATCGCTTTTTGCTGGTTCTCGACGGCTGCTTTCAGGTCGCCCATTTTCAGGGCTTCCGCGGCCTGCTCTGCGGCTTTCTGAGCATCGGCTTGCATGAGGTCTTTGGCTTTCTCTGCCACTTGCTCTTGGAGTTTTTGAAGGTCTTTGGCGAGGTCCATCCCTTTCATGCCTTCCATACCCATCATGGGATCACCTTTCATGCCCATCATGGGATCGCCCTTGAGCTGATCTTGGGCTTTCTGAGCTTCGGCTTGGGCCATCTTCGCTTGTTCCAAGGCCTGCGCAATCTGATCGGCGGCGTTCATGTTATCGACTTTTGGATTGAGCTTGGCTTGGTCGTTGGCTTCGGCGGCCTGTTTTTGCTCAAGGGCTTTGGCGATTTCTTCGGCGGCTTTTTTCAGGTCTTCGGCCGCTTTGTTGGCCTCTTTCGCGGCGGGATCGAGTTTCATATTGTCGAGATTTTTCTTGGCCGCTTCCATTTTCTCGCCGGCCTCACCGAGTTTCTCGGCGGCTTTGGGGGCGGCTTCTTTCACGGCATCGGCAATCTCTTTGGCTTGCGGATTTAGCTCCCCTTGCTTATCGGCAAGCGGTTTGGCTTCCGCCTTGTTGCCTTTGTCGTCGGCCTCTTTCGATTTATCCGCAACGTCCTTTTGATCTTTGGCCAAGGCATCGAGTTTTTCTTTGGCTTGTTCGAGTTTGGCGATGTCGTCGCGGCGTTGCTCGATGGTTTTCGCTTGTTCTTCGAGAGCGGCCTTGGCTTTTTCGAGTTCTTTGATTGCTTTATCCTGATTCTTGGCCGCGTCGAGTCCCTTCTTGTTGTCGAGATTTTCGGCGGCTTTTTTCATGGCTTCGTTGGCTTGTTCCAAAGCCTTCGTCACCTCGGCCTTATCAGGAAGGGGAGTATTTTTGAGTTCCTCGGTTTTCTTGGCGATGTCTTTTTGCTCTTGAGCCAGTTTCGGGAGTTTGTCGGTTTCGGTTCCCTTGGTGGCTTCGGTCTTATCTTGAACTTTCTTTTCTTGTTGAATGAGTTGATCGACCTTTTCGATGGCGTTTTTCACGGCTTCGAGCGGATCGGTTTTGGCTTTCTCTGCCTTGGCGATGGCCTTATCAAGCTCCTCTTTGGCTGCTTTGAGTTCTTCGATCGCTTTTTCCTGAGAATTGACAGCTTTTTGAACCTGAGGATTCGTTTCGTTCAAGGCATCGGTAGCCTTTCGCATTTCGGCCTCGGCGGCTTTGGCTCTCTCAAGGGCATCTTGAACCTTGGGGTCCAATTTGGCAGCTTCCTTGGCTTGTTCGCGGGCCAGTTTGGTTTCAAACTCTTGACGAGCTTGTTTGGTTGCCAGATCGCGAGCTTGGTTAATTTTGGCTTCTTCTAAGGTTGTGCGGGGAGTGCGAACCGGATCGGCCTGCGTATCCGCTTTGAGTTTTTCTTCGGCTTTGAGGGCGTTTTCGATTTTATTGCGGACCTCTTTCAGGTTTTCGATTGGGTCTTTGGGGGAACGAAGCAAATTGGCCAACTCGATGAGTTCACTCGCAGCACGAAGCTGATGCGGGGCAGCCGCGTGCGCTTCGTTGTTGGTCAAATGTCGTTGGGCGAGGTCTTGGAAGTCTTTGATTTTGCCAAGTTTGGTAATGGCCTTCGAGTCGTTCAAACGAGCTTTTTGTTCCGGAGACAGATACGGGGCCACTTTCTGAAGACCGTTAAGAACGGGTTCGACTTCTTTCTTGATAAGGTCGGTTTGGCGATCGGCTTGTTCGGTGGCACTATCGACGGGTGCTCGGCTGCGAGAGCGTCGGCCATCGCGAATTTCTTGGGCCAAGGCCAAGGCATTCAGACGAAGCTCGTGTTGTTGTCGGCCTGCTCGTTCCAGACGATCGGCCGCTTGGTCCAAATCGCGAATCACATCGTATTTCGCCAGCAGTTCGGTGAGTTTGCCAATAACTTCTCGGTGTTTGGCATAGGCTTTTTGGGCTTCTTTGTCTGCGGCATCGGGCGTGGTCATCGCGTTGTCGAGATGCTTCAGCACCGCTTCCATATCTTCGCGTGAGAGTTTGCCCAATTTCTCTGCCGCTTCGGCCAAGAGCTTTTGTTCTTCGCCTTTATCCAGCTGGTGATAGGTCAAGAAACGGAGCATCGAACCGAGTTTGCGAGCATATTGTTCGGTCTCGGCCTGAACATTCTTCTGGGCTTCTCGCTGGTCGGCCAAAGGAGACCGAACATCGGTCGGTGCGGGATTCGGTTTGCGGATTGCGGGATTGGGTTCCGCTTGGATACTGGTGAGACAAACACACAGCAGTAATACTGCAGCACCGGCGTTTACGGGTCGAATCAAAAACGACATGCGACTTCCTCGCTTCTAAAATACCAGTTCATCTGGTTATGGAAGGTCGAAATACGGGAGGGATGTCCCTAGAGGACATTCATCGTAGTATCTGAGATTATCGATTTGCTTTCAACAGAATTTTTTCAGGATTTTACGATTCTTCGACAAATCCCCTGTTGGGTCAGCAATCGATACAATCCCTCAATAAGAGATTCAACCCTCATCGTCGGGGGTTGGACTCTCCATACCCAACTTATTTTCCAAAATCACGGCGAAATGCGACAGACCTATTCGCGATGAATCTCATTCTTCTTTAATAATTAATTGGTTCATACCCCTAAAAATTTCGGGTTTCAGCGACGATCCACAAAGTGGAAAGAGATTCGTCTGAGCGGATCAGGACTTGCTGCCCGAAAAAAAAATTCTGGTCTGTTCGGTATGCCACCGTGTCGATCTTCTGTAGCTCGATCGGCGGAATCATACATAATCGAATCTCTGATAGCCGTGTGATTCTTTGACTCTGCATCCAGTCGAAAAGTTCCCTGTGGAGAAATCCCGTATGAAGGAAATTGAGAGGGGGACCTTTGACTTTCAGTCGAGAAAATCAAGTTCTGGATAGTCAAAATATCGAAACAAGCCCAGAACGGAAGAAATGACCCCTAGGTAGCATGCTCATCAGATCATCGAAACGAGAGGAGGGAACCTACCGCAGATAGAAAATTCGTCAGAATCTTAAGCCGAGAGAAAGGGAGAACTCACCATAGATAGAAAATTCGCCAGAATCTCAAATTGAGAGGCGATCGGTTTTTCGATGATGTGGCAGAGAGCATTCGGGGCACTTAGGAAGTGAATTTCAAAATGGCTTCTCGGATCAACTCGGGAAAGGGGCATTTTTGTTGGTTACGATAATCGAAACAAACGATGATGGTTTCGGATTCGGTAGTGATTTCGTTCATTTTTTGACTCACAATCCGTTGCTTCAATTTGAACCGGTCCTCGGTTAAGTCGGCCATGGCGGTACCGATAATCAATTGATCGGGAAAGGTCACGGCACGACGATACCGAGCTTGGATGCTGTGAACGATTGGTCCAATACCAAAACGAGCATGATATTGCCACCACCCGAGTTTCTCAAAGCAATCGACGCGAGCATCTTGGAAATACCGGAAGTAAACAATGTTGCTCACATGCTGAAAGGCATCCATATCCCCCCATGCAACGGGTTGATGCCAAAGGATCGGAAAACCGGACAGATGTTCCATCTTCGTACTCTTATCAAAAAAAACAGGAGATGTTCTGAGAAACATCTCCTGAGATGAAGTTACATGAGGATGGGAGAAAATCGATTAGAGACCGAACGCACCAGCTCCACCAAAGTTCTTGAAGCCACCACCAATTCCGCCGCCAAAGTTACCAAATCCGCCGCCCATCATATTCATACCTCTCATTCCCATACCCATCATTCCCATACCATTCATACCCATCATTCCCATACCGCCCATCATATTCATACCACCCATTCCCATACCCATCATACCCATACCGTTCATACCCATCATTCCCATACCCATCATGCTCATAC
>CAZFDX010000290.1:0-1575 GCA_964518325.1 uncultured Alcaligenaceae bacterium
CTTCTTTATCCGTTCAAGAGGTTTTGGGCTGGGTCGCACGGGATTTGCAAATTCCTATTTCGATTGATCCCAAGGTTACGGAAAAAATTTCCGGTAAACAATATCCTGTCGATGTGAAACAAATCACTCTGGGGGATTTTCTGGCCTTGATGCTGGAACCGTTGGGCTGTCGTCTCACTTGGACGGACCGTAGTTGCTCGATTCAACCCGAGTCGGACGATCCCGAAGACACCTATACAAACGTGAAAAAACTCATTCAACGGGCACTGGTGATTGGTCCCGATCACCCCGAGCGGAACGTGTGTCTGGTCGAGTTGGGCAATCTCGAAGTGAGCCTGAAGAATTATCGAGAGGCGATGACCACCTACAACAGGGTGCTTCGCGAAGCCTCGTTAACTCCCGAAGCCTTGCCCGCAGCGTATAACCTTGGATTGATGCAACTGCGACTAGGGGACCGAAAAACCGCCCGAGAAACGTTTCAGAATGTGGCCGACAGGGATTTACATGGAAAATGGGTTCCCTTGGCTCATTACTGGGCAGGTCGAGCGGCTTTTGAAAATAATGATTTAGACCAAGCACGCCTGAGTTTCCAACGTGCCATGAAAGCCAACCCCGAAAGCGAATCGGCCGCAGCCGCCGCTTTGGGATTATCGTATATCGAAATGTTGATGGATTCCCCCAGTCAGGCTCGAATGATATTACGCCCCTACAAGAAAGCCTTGGGCCAAGGACCCACTCGGCAGGCAGTCGCTCTAGTCGATGCTTATGCCCGTTTCAAATTGGCCAAACGCCCCAACGCTACGGGTGAAATGGACGATTTGATTCATGCGGTTCTCACCGGAGGCGATAGCTCTCCCTTGGGGCCTGCAGGGCTTTTACTCATGGGGCAAGCCGCTCGGGATGCCGGCTTGGATATCAAATTAACGCAGTTGTACGATCAGGCCGCAGAGCAACTCAATGGGCCGCTCGGGATTCGCTTTCTGGCAGAGGCTGGCGAGCAATACTACAACCAAGGAGAATGGGATGCGGCCCGCTCGCGCTATCGGGCTGTGGCGGCAGTCGATCAGGGGAATTACGGCATTCAGGCTCGGTTGCGCTTGGTCGATTTATGCCTGAAAAAATCGCTGAAGGAAGAGGCTCTTCGATATGCCTTGGAAGCCCTGATTCTTCCAGGGGTCGATCGAGAAGCGGGGCTAAAGGCCTTGGGGCGTTGTTACGAAGCCCTTGGCGATCACACGCGTGCTGTCGCATGCTATTCCGGCCAAGTGCCAGATTGAAAATCCGCAAACGGCACCCATCCCAAGTGATTGTAGGGGGGTTGATGTTTCCCATCCGATTTCAAGTTGTGGATCATTCCGATTCGATTTCGTTCGATCGACGAGGGTTGAACAAATCGATCGCACCGCAGGAAAAAATTCATTGATTTTGAAGCAACTCTGATTGTCAATATCGTGCCCGATCGGTTAAGTATGGCTATAGTGAAGGGAAGGAAAAGGCCTCCGATTTCTAATCGGCAAGGAATAGGTATGCTCCTTGGCCCAGTCACATAGTGACGTTGAAGGGAAGGAAATGGCC
>CAZFDX010000291.1:0-2181 GCA_964518325.1 uncultured Alcaligenaceae bacterium
GGAATAGACTGTGTCCGCATCGGCTGGTACATTCACTGTCTGGCGGACTCCGTCGACTGCATAGCTATAACTGATCATGCGCGAACCCGGAGAAGCCGTGTAGCCGGCCTGCGCATATAGGGCGAACTCTGCGGAGAAAGGAATCTGCGCGCCGAGCATCAGGCTGTAATACAGTCCACCGGCGCTCGATTCGGCAATATAGCGCCCCGTGCCCACGCTGCCCCGGTCGATCCAGTTGATTGTGTCCTTGCCCAGCGTAAGGCGAATATACGGTGCTACAAAAATCATGCTTTCGATTTGTATTTTTGCATCTCCGCCGAAGCGGGCAATGCTGACATCATCGATTGTCGCTCCATCGACGGAGTTCTGGTTCGCATACGCAATGGTAGGTCCAAGACCGATTGTCAGGACCTGCGGCAATGCGACCGTAATATGTTCGTAGACGGCGTAGAGGGCCCCGGAAAAATTCGTAATCTGCTTGATAGACAACGCAGGATAAACCCGCGTGGTAAGCTGCGGATTGAAGTAACTGAAATCGCCACCGATTTCAAAACCAGCCAGAATGACCCCGGGCGCCAAGAGCAGCGTGCATAGCAGAGCGAGATTTCGCATACTTTAAATGGCGTGTGCTGAGACAGAATGTAAACGCGAAACCAGTTTTCAGACGATACGAATTTTTTCCTGCGCTATGGTCTTTCGAAAACCGGGAGCATTTTCCTGCATGATCTGGGCGAATTCAACAGGTGTATAGACGAGCAAGTCAATGGCCGGAAAAATACTCCAGAGATCATTGAAGTCCCGAGCACGTTCCAGAAATGGTCTTTGTGTTTCTGTGACAACGATGAGATCAAGATCGCTTCCTGGACGTTCTTCGTTGCGAGCAAAACTGCCGAACAGCCAGGCAGATTCGCAACGTCCTGACAGCGCAGAGGAAATTTCATTAAGCAGTCCCTCGCGTGTCTTGCCGCGGTACGCATCTGTCTTTGGCCAAACGATAGCTCCCATCAGTCTGATACCTCATTTCTGACTTTATTCAGTATCGTTTGCGCAAATTCTATTGCTTCTACGGCCTGCGATTCGGTAAAATACTCAAATGCGGCTCCTGTGAAATGGCTATCCGGATAGCGAGTTGTGATGTAATATTGATCGAGCCGCAAAGCTGCCTCGCGGACATTGCCATTAATACCGAGTTCATCAGCAATCACAACGGTGCTATGGCCTTTTACAAAATCAGCCCCCCGAAAATACGCAAGCGCTTTAAGCCCCATTTCAGCAGCCTGCTGGCAAAGAAAGCACGCCAGCGCATATTGCCGGCGTTCCGCAGCATCGCGCGCCCAAAGTAATTCGTTTTCCGCCTGCTTAAGCCAGTCTTTCCAGCGTGGATTTGCTGTCGGCACAGTTATGTGTGGTGCACGTTTTCGCTGCGTCAATGAGTTTCAGGATTTGCGGCGATGAGTCAAACCCTGAATCTTTTCCTGAAAAACGGCTGACACCGCCCTCTCAATTGTAACCTGGTAACATCGCACAGCATTGGTACAAAGAAGCGGTGGTCTACCAGATCTACCCGCGCAGCTTCAAAGATTCGAACGGCGACGGCATTGGGGATCTCAGAGGCATACGGGAAAAGATACCGTATCTGAAAGATCTCGGCATCGATACGGTGTGGTTGTCACCCATCAACACCTCGCCGATGCTCGACTTCGGCTACGACATTTCTGACTACCGCAGCATCGACCCGATCTTCGGCACAATGGCTGACTTCGACGCGCTGCTTGCCGAACTGCACGAGAATAAAATCAGGCTGATGATGGATCTCGTGGTGAACCACAGCTCTGACCAGCACCCGTGGTTCATCGAATCGCGTTCGTCGCGCAATAACCCAAAGCGCGATTGGTATATCTGGCACGACGGTAAAGGCGGAAAGGTTCCCAATAACTGGCAGAGCGTTTTCGGCGGGCCAGCCTGGCAATGGGACGAAGCAACACGCAGTTACTACCTGCACTCCTTCTTAAAAGAGCAACCCGATCTCAACTGGCGCAACCCTGAAGTCAAAGCTGCGGTCTTTGCCGAAATCGAATTCTGGCTGAGGAAAGGCATCGACGGCTTTCGCCTCGATGTGGTGAATCTGTACTTTAAAGATGCTGCGTTTCGCGATAACCCGCTGCGGCTGTGGGGCTGGCG
>CAZFDX010000292.1:0-9133 GCA_964518325.1 uncultured Alcaligenaceae bacterium
GTACACAGGGGGGGGGATAATCTGCTGGGTAGTATGATTTCCCGAGGTTGTATGAATTGCCGATTGTGATGCGTTGATTCCCGAGGTCGTATTATTTGCCCGGTTCGTATTTCAGCAATTCGAGAGCAATATCTTGACCGCCAATAGCGAAGCTCAATTTCACGATCCCCACATCTTTAGCGAAGTGATAGGTCACATTCGATTTGGCTCCACCTACTTCTAGGTCTTTGGCTTCGACAACAAGGGCATCGTAGGTACCGGCCGGAACGGTGACCTTCGCATTTTTGGTGGTAAATTTTCCCTTCAAAGATTGGCCGGAAACTTTTGTATCCACAAGCCATTCATCTTTCTCTTTAGCGTCCCATTTGAAGAACAGAACGGGGGCATCGCTTTTCAGGCCGTTCACTTCGTAGCGGACCAATCCTTGTTCACTCGGACCAACCACTTCAACGGCCGTGGCTTTGCCCCCTGCGGTGGTCTCGATTTTGAATTTGCCCTCTTTCTCGTCGATGACTTTCATCACGACTTCACCACCAACGGTTTTGTAAGTCCACGAGGCCCCTTTTTTCAGTGGATAGTATGGTGTCGATTTTGTGGCGCCTTCCTGTGCCAATAGAGTACAGCCGACTAACAGAAGGGAGAATACAACCGCACCAGACAATCGATACATACGAACTCCTCAAAAAGGGGTTATTTAAACCCTATACGAATAACCATTAATGTAGGTTCAAGGTGGAGTTCCGGCAAAGGGGGGGCGAGAAATCCTTGTATTCCTACGGGGCGAAAGCAACCTTTTGGAGGAGGTAGGCAAACTTTGTAGCCCCAGTCGCGGCAATCCTGTGCGTGACGTTGTTTCTGTTTGCCCGCATTTTTTATGTTTTCCTCTCTGCGTATTTTTTCTCCCTCTCTCTGGGTTATCTCGCTCTTTCATGGAGAGCCGTGAATGATGCGTTGAGAGTGACGACAACGAGTTTTATCACGCCATCCTTGTTCGATTTAAGATCGATTTCATGGCACAAGCTGAGATAAATTTTGAGGAATAGGGCTTATTTTTTCTGGTAACTTATGAGGGGTGAGCATTCCACGAGGCTCAAAAAAAGTATAATGATCGTGAGTTCATTCCGAAGCGAATGTCTCCGATGAATGTCTTTGGCGAAAGTATCCGAGGTCTGATCCGTTTGGGGTGGGAATGCGTTTCAGGATTGTCAAAACGCTGTTGTACAAAGAGGCACTCCGCCATGCGACCAATCGGGGGGGACTGGTTTTAGCTGCCCTGTTAATTACGGCATCGTTGTTATTGGCTGTTCTCAATCCAGGGGGGGAGCGTTCCTCGCCTTTAATTGGCGGGTTGAACCGATGTTATTTGGTTTATGACGATGAGACCAATCCTTGGGTTCAACATATGCTCACCCATGTGCCCCCTAATCTGGAGGGGAATTTAGAAAGGTACAACCTCCGAGTGAACCGACCCGATGCCTTGCCGGATAAACCCATCAACTATCCGACGGGCACGGCTGCGATTGAAATTCGCACGGTCCCCAACCCCGTCACAGGGGGGCCACAGCAACGGGTTTATGTGAGATACCCCGCAGGAGATCGAAGCGCCTTGGGGGTCTTTGAGAATTGGTTTTGGCGGGAAACTCGAAATTATTTCCAGACCCGTGCCAGTGACGAACTCAAAAAACTTCAGCTCGATCCCGAACGATATTTACCCGCCTTTGTTCCCGATGATCTTTGGTCGCAACGACAGGCCTACGAAGATTTACGCAATCGCTTTTTAGAGGTCACACAGGGGAAGGGGGACCCCTTACCGATACTGGAATTCAAGGAAAGCGCCCAAAAGGGAAGCACGCTCGATTTACGGGCCGCCATTGCCACGGCACTTGTGATGTTTTCGCTGTGCTTTACCTGTATTTATCTCATGCCTTCTTTAACCTGTGAGGAACGAGAACGGGGATTGCTTTTGGCACAGGCACTTTCGCCCGCGAGTTCGTTTGAAATTCTCATGGCGAAGTTCTTGTTCTATCCCGGTTTTGGTATTCTGTTGGCCACTTTGCTGGCGGGTATTCACAACCCAAATGTTCTCAGCAAACTCTTCTTTTGGCTAGCGTTAGGGGCCTTGGCCGTGGGCACCTTGGGGATTGGCATGACCATTGCCTGTTTAGCGCGCACGCAACGGGCCGCCAGTTTAGCGGCCTTGTGTTATATGCTCACGATTGCCTTGGTGCTTTTGATTTGCCAGCAAAACAATCTGACCAAACTTCCTTTGCTGGCCATTGAATATCACGCGCCACATATTTTACATGCCTCGTTAACCGACCAGTTACGCAGTGAACATTGGCTTCACCTTGGAGCATGTACCGCTTTATCGCTTGCTTGGGGATACTTGGCGGTGACTTTATTCCGGACTCGGGGTTGGCAGTAAGCGAATTGCCCCCAATCATTTCAAGACTGGTTCTGAGAGATTCGGGATGCTTCCTCTTTAGACTTATCCATTTCTTTTGATTCTTTTGAAGGGAGCGGGAAAACCCGACCGATGCGAACAAATCGTCAGCCGGTCGCCGTGATCTAAAATGCTTTCGATTGGAACACGATTTGTTAGAATGCCCCGACTCACTAAAATACTCGGCATGTCTCAGAATGCGATCGAACTTCGTGGAATTACAAGAACATTTGGGTCGAACCAAGCCTTGCGTGGTGTGGACCTCGTGCTTCCGGGGGGGCCTGTGGGTCTTCTAGGACCGAACGGCGCAGGGAAATCGACCTTGCTGAAAATCATTTTGGGTCTCCTCAACCCGACCAGTGGCGAAGGAAGTGTTTTTGGTTACCCGATTTCCCCGAACTCGACGGCACCGGCACAATTGCGTTCTTTGGTGGGTTACATGCCCGAAGCCGATGCCCTCGTGCCCAGCCTGCGTGGGATCGATTATGTCAGTCTCGCAGGGGAATTGTGTGGGTTGACCCGTAAGCAATCGCTGCGACGTTCCCATGAAGTTTTGGAATATCTCGAATTGGGCGAAGCCCGCTATCGTAACGTGGAAGAGTATTCCACAGGGATGAAACAACGGGTAAAACTTGCCCAAGCGCTCGTCCATGATCCTCCTTTGTTACTGCTGGACGAACCCACGAGCGGGCTGGACCCTGCCGGTCGCGAAGCCATGTTGCGCTTGTTGAAACAATTGGGTCAAGATTTTGGAAAAACCATGCTCATCTCAACTCACTTGCTCGCGGATGTGGAAACCGTCTGCGAACGGGTGGTGATTCTGTACGGGGGGCAAATCGCAGGGGTTGGCACCGTGGCGGAATTGTGTCCCCCGCGACCGGGCCGGTATCGTGTGCGAGTGATTGGCGATACCAACTCTTTTTCCAGCCAATTGCAAGCTCATAAAATCGAGATTTTGAATCGATCGCCTCAAGGGGAATGGGTCATTCGAGGGGCTGCAGATTTGACGGTCAATCAATTGATAGAATATGCCCATCGAAGTTCGTGTACCCTTCGCGCTGCAATTCCAGATGATGAAACACTCGAAGAGACCTATCGCCGTTTAGTGGCCTCGCGATAAGACCTGTAAGAAGGGCGACGACCTTTTCTGCCTAGGAAACATGAGATAGGTAACCATATCGATCAACCCACTGGAATCGAGAATCGGGAATTGGGAATCGTGTGGGTCGAACATCGAAAGATCGTCAGGGAATTTTGAACTCGACCTTCTCGAAGTAAGGACGTTGACGATCGGCCCGCTCATATAAATCTTCGAGCAGAATTTGCGTATTGGGATTAATGGTCTTGGTGACCAAAGGTTGTGAGCCGATTTTCATTTTAACAGGCTTGTCATAATCCAGCATTCCCTTCCCGAACCAGATAGTCACTTGTTTCATCCCAATGGGATTGACGGTAATCAAATTTCCTTCGGTAATTTTCCCCTGAATTTTGGCAGGGGTTCCGGGGCCTTTGGGTTTATCTGCGGTCCCAAAATTGGCATCGATGGTGGAAGTAGGGACCAAATGACCAACCGATAGCCAATAGAAGCGATTATCACTGGGGCGAACCGTTCGATACCCTTCGGCACCGGATAAATTGACACCGGTCGGCCCGAGAACTCTTCCAGCTTCTTTGCGTCTTTTTTGTGACATCCATTCGAGAATAAAGGGGACCTCTTCGGGAAACCATTCGGGGGGGCGTCCTTTCATCGAAGTACACAAAATGGGGTAGCCCCGCATCATCCATTTTTCCATCACGGCCCGCAGGTGCTTGATGGTGTTGATGTTTGAGCGTTCCCCGAGATAAATGTAGGCGGGAAGTTTATGGAAATTGGCCCAGTATTCGCAACCCAAAAGCAAAATGGGCAGCGGTGTGGGGTTGCCCGAAACGACACCCGCGAATATATCGGGGTGCCCCGCTGCGACATCTAACGCCAAGTTGGCCCCTTCGGCGTGACCCATCAGAAAGACCCGATCCGAATCGACTTGATATTTTCGGCGGAGATGCCAAAGGAGTTTCGGAACCATTTCTCGCTCTTCGTCGCTGTAGTTATAACGGGACGAAAGCCCCGACCAATCGGGCACGGCAACGATATATCCGGCTTGTGCAGGGAGTCCTTTGAAACGTTTCAAAAAGGCCGATGGTTTTTCTCCGGCATCACCCAGCAAGATCAACAATGGATAAGAGCGACCCGCTTGATACTCGGGGGGGAGTTGAATCGTGTAGTTGATTCCTTTGGGGAATAAAGGTAACTCGCCGGTGTTCTTTTCGGTTGGTTCGGTCAGGAGGTCATCTTCGGGAACCCGATCGGGGGGGACCAGCAACGAGATTAATTTTTCCAGAACATCATAGGGAAGGGCCTCAGATTTTCGGCTGTATTCCTCGTAGATTTTGTAACGTTCGGGGGCGGTTTTCGTGGTCAGATATTCTTGAACCATTAAACGAGTTTCCCAAACCCGTCGGGCGCTGTCCTCATCGGTTTCTGCGGAGTTCTTCCCCATGTGCCAACCGGTGACCGCAGCGGCCAAAAGTTGAGCCACCGTTTGCAAAGGTTTCCGCCCTTGTTTTAGGTCGCGATCGTATTGCTCCGCAAGGGTCACAAAGGTGTCGAGTCGGGAAACGGTATCGAGATGGAGTTCAGAGGAAATGGTCAGCGCAGCGGCGCACAAATAGCTTTGCCGACCAGCGGTGAGGCCCGGAGGTATCCACCAAGCCGGCCGATGCTTTTACCAAGGCGATAGGGTAAATCCTCTAGCCAGTGTTGGGCACGGGCGAATTTTTTCTCCACAGTTTCGTACTCATTTTTGAGAGTATTGACCCGATCCTTGATTTTCTTGGGTAAATCCCCCTCAGGAAATTCGTGCAGGGCTTGTTTCAACCATTGGTATCGGCCACCGTCTTTAGCCTTTTCCATTTCGGTCAACAAGCGTTCGGCTTTGAGTTGCAGCAATTCACTTTGCAAACGGGCAATTCTTTCTCGATCCTGTGGAAGGTCTTTCTGAAATTTTTGGAAATCCTTTTCTGCCTCTTCGAGCCATTCTGCTTGAAGCCAAAAGCGAATGAGCCTTTCCCGTTTTTCACCATCGGGCTTACCGGTTTCTTCCTTAATGTCGGGGTGTTGGGCGAGAAGTCCGCGAAGTGTCTCGGGTGAAAATTCTTTCGTGAGGTACCACATCGAAACCCGATGGGTGGTCGAGCCGATGGCCACCGAGTAGGGGGTAATTCGCACGATGTTTTGAATGACAGTGTGGCGGCTGGTTGGGTCCAGAGCATCCTTGTATTTCGCTTCGCGACTCCATAACTTGATATTCCATTCTCCGAAGGTGGGATCAACGGCACTGGCAGGGAAAAGCCGATTCCCAATGGGGGGGGCCTGAAAAGTATTGCTATAACTCACGAGGTCTTTGAATTTATCGACGGCACCGGCATCTCCCACCTCTTTGTAGTTCGCAGGGAAGATAATCGCCCGAGGACCATCATCAATCAGGGTCAGACCGTTCCCTTTATCAACCACAATGCCTTCGATAACGGTCTTTTCCTTCACCAGTTTCCCATGAAGTGTAAAGCCATCCTTGAGGATCACCACATCGGCTTGAGCGACCGAGACAATCAGAACGCCTAAGGTGATAAGGCCCCATGCAAAAGGGAATAGGTGAGTTCGCATAATGAAAGATACTCCGTGGACCTTCTCTCTCCTATTATCTCAACGGCATTGGGGCGATTATGTGAGAGACAATTTTCGATAGAAGATCACGGGATATTATAGGTGAAACTTCACAGGCCGACTGAGAGAGCCAGACCCGTATCGTTTGAACCTCTCGAATTACCAAAAAACGATGGCCGAAAGGACGATTGTTCACGGGTAGAGTTTTCTCGGAATACACCGGTGTGCAAGGATAGGGTTTTCTCGGAATGCACTGGCGTCCAGTGATAGGGTTTTCTCGGAATACACCGGAGAGAAATTCAAGCTCTTCATATAACCTTCATATAAACCTCATTGTCAGTTCACGGGGAGAACGTAACAAAAAGGGTAGCAAAAACAGATCAGAGGATATTGAATGTTATCAACAGGTTTCTCGAAAACCACAACCCGAGTGTGCCTTTTACTGGGGACGATGATATTCCTTTTGGGTTGTCCAAATAAAAAGGGAACCGAAGCAACCCGAGTGAGTGGAGGAGGGGCCACATTTGTAGACCCAATCATGCAGAAATGGTCGCAGGAATATAAGCAAATAAAAGGTCTCGAAGTGGATTATAAGAAATCGGGTTCGGGTAACGGGATTCAGCAAATGACCGGTAAGGTGCTGGATTTCGGCTGTACCGATGCCCCAATGAATAAAGAGCAAACGGAAAACGCCCTGAAAGAGGGGGGAGAGGTGATTCATGTTCCCGTCACCATCGGGGCGGTGGTGTTGGCCTTCAATGTCGAGGGAGTCGAAGCCTTACAACTGACTGGGGAACTGGTGGCCGATATTTACTCGGGTAAAATCACCAAATGGAACGATCCGAAAATTGTTGAGATTAACCCCGGTGCCAACCTTCCAGATAAGAAGATCGTGGCGGTTTATCGGGCGGAATCGAGCGGGACCAGTAATATCTTCAGCGAATATCTGGGCAAAGTTTCTGCGGAGTTTAAGGAAAAGGTTGGGGTAGGAACCAATCCCAAATGGCCACAAGGAATTGGCCTCGGGCAACCCGGCAATGATGGGATCGCAGGCTATGTGAAGAATAATCCTAACACGATTGGATATATCGAATTGCTCTACGCGAAACAGAATAAGATCAAATATGCCTCGATTCGGAACAAAGCAGGGAAATTTATTACCCCCACTCCGGAAGCGGCCTCCGTGGCCGCGGCCGAGGCCATGAAAATCAAACAAGAAAATGAACCGTACAGCCTGCATGAATTAACCTACTCGTTAACCGATGCTGTAGGAGAACAAAGTTACCCCATTTGTGGCATGAGTTATGCCATCCTCTTCAAAAAACAATCGAGCCGAAAGGGCAAACCGATTGTCGAATTCCTCAAGTGGGCCACTTCAGAGGGTCAAAAATTCGCCAATGAACTCGATTATGCCCCCCTTCCGGCGGAACTAACCAAGGCCATTGCCGCCCGATTGGATCAGGTTGAATTTGTCGATTAAAATTGTTGTTTGCGTTGCTCGTTTGGAACACTCATGACTCAAGAGCCATCCCCCCCCCCTAGTTCGTCTTCTTCCCAAGCGAAGGAAGCGACTCAACCCATCAATCGACGTATCTACGATCTTTTATTTAGCTTTGCTTGTACCACCGCAGGGGGGATTGTCGTTCTCATTGCCTTGGGATTATTGGCGATCCTCATTTATCAATCGTGGCCGGTTCTCTCGCAATTGAACAAATTCCAAGTTTTCTCAAGTACGGAATGGAATCCGAACAAAAGAATCTATGGTGCTTGGGTGTTTATTTATGGTACGCTCAGTACCTCGTTCATTGCGATGATTTTTGCCGTGCCACTGGGGGTGGGAGCCGCCGCTTACCTTTCTGAGATTGCACCGGCGAATGTGCGTCGCATTTGCACCTTTTTGATTGAGCTGCTTGCCTCGATTCCCTCGGTGGTTTATGGGTTCTGGGGATACGTCTTTTTGGCCCCGATCCTTAGGGAGATATTCCAAATTGTGGGCCTGCAATCCGATACAAGCGGCCAAGGGATTTTGGCCGCAGGGTTGATTTTGGCCATCATGATTGTTCCTTACATCACGGCCATTTCCTTCGATGTCTGCCGTGCTGTACCCGCCACCCAAAGACAAGGTTCACTCGCATTGGGCGCCAGCCGATGGCAAACCATCTGGAAGGTGGTACTCCCCTATGCGTTACCAGGTATTATCGCTGCTTGCTTTTTGGCCCTTGGGCGAGCTTTAGGGGAAACGATGGCCGTCACCATGTTGATCGGCAACGTGCGATACCTCAGCTTCTCACCGTTGGCCGGCGGAGATTCGATTGCCAGCGTGATCGCCAACTCACTGAATGAAGCGGGGTCGAACTCGGAACGCTCGGCCCTTGTGCTGATGGGGCTGATCCTTTTAATCATCACTGCCGCAGTCAATATCCTCGCCCGATTGATCGTCAGCCGAATGTATGGTAACCCCAAGCCAAGCCGGTTTGGAAAGTTCGTATCCAAACTCAATCCGTTCCGAGAAAAGCCCCATGCCGACCTCGCTTCGGGCCATGCAACGGCTTCAGCCGCTACCCCCTATCAACGGCTGGTGGTGAGCGATTCTGCTTATCGCTCGATTGTTCGCAAAAACACTCTCATGACTTGGGTGTTATTGGGATGTCTGCTCGCCACCGTGATCCCCCTGTTCTTGATTCTGGGTTATATTACCTATCGCGGCATCGGCTCGGTCGATTGGAATTTGTTCCTGAAAGATGCCAACGATAAAACCGGTACGGGGCTAGGCCATGCTATGGTTGGAACCATTACGATGGTTTTACTGGCCTCGTTGTTTGCGATTCCGACCGGCGTGATGGCCGCCGTTTATTTGAATGAGTTCCGCAATCGTTGGTTCACGAAACCGGTTCGATTTATTGCCGAGGTTTTGGGCGGCGTTCCTTCGATTGTGATCGGGATTTATGTTTACGCTGTGATGGTACGACCCCCTCGGGATTCCGATC
>CAZFDX010000293.1:0-5622 GCA_964518325.1 uncultured Alcaligenaceae bacterium
GACGTGTTCCCCAAAGATCAACAAGATCAGGTCCGAACCCAGCTTTCAACGGCTTTAATTGTGGTGCTTTCTCAGGCTCTGCTCCCCAAAAAGCCCGAAGGGGTGATTGCTGCCTATGAAATGATGGTCGTGACCGATGCCATTCAAAACCTCATTCGCGAAAACAAGGTTTATCGGATCGATTCGAGCATCCAAACCGGTCGAAAATACGGCATGTTCCTTTTGGACGATAGCTTGTTCAACCACTGGAAAAATGGCCTATGCGACAAGGAAGAATGCCTGCTGCGAGCGAAAAAACCGCAAGAATTGGCCGCCAAAATCGCTGCGGCGGAACGGGCCGCCCTTGAAGGCGAAGAATTCGAGGATGAAGAATACGAAGCGGATGAAGACGATTACGAAGATGAGGATGAAGATGAGGACGAGGACGAGGATGACAACGATCGTCGCCGTCGCCGTCGCTAATTGAACAACACAAAAAACGATTCGCCCACGAAATTGCCCATGTGCGTACAAATGTCATCTGAGAAACTGAAACATGTCAACCCCGACGCCGAATAATCCAGACCCACGCAAAGCTCCTGCAGCTGCAGCAGGGGGAATCCCAACTGGGAAATTAGAACCTTCAAAATCTGCCCCGCGCCCGACCTCGACCGCGAAACCCGCCTCGGGGACTCCCACCGCCAAACCGGCCTCGGGGACTCCCACCGCGAAACCCGCGAGTCCACAAGCACAAAACCCCTCGCCGAGCCAACCCGCTAAGTCGGCCACACCTCCGACCGGTAAGATCGAACCGGCCGCCAAACCGGCCTCGGCCCAAGCCGCACCCGCCAAGAAGCCGGCACGCAAACGCTCTGCTGTTCGGAATTTAGGTCAAGTGCTGGTCGATCTCGGCTTTATCGATGAAGCCCAGTTAGATAGCATCGAAGAAGAAGCTCGCACGACCGATCAATCGATTGAGGATGTGGTTCGCTCTCGGGTCTTGGTCGATGAAGATCAACTCCTGCAAGCGAAAGCCGAATTGCACGGCCTTGCCTTGGTGAATTTGGACGAAGTTAAGGCGGAACCAGCCGCCTTGAAGGTCGTCCCCCAGAATATGGCCGAAATCGGCAAGATGATTCCCCTGAAGTACGAAAACGATACGCTCACTGTGGTCATGTCCGACCCGAATAATCTCGAGACGATCGACAATCTCAAGAACATGCTCGGGATTCAAAACGTTGTCGTGGCCTTGGCATCGCCGAGCAAAATCGAAGCCGCGTTGAAGAGAATTTATAGCAACGTCAAGGAAGAATCGATCGACGATATTATCAAATCGTTTGGCGAAGACGACGACATGTTCACGGGGCGTCGGGAAACCTCCATCGATATTGCCTCGGTCGAGGAAATGGCCAATGCGGCCCCCGTGCGGAAATTGGTCAACATGATCTTGCTGATGGGGATTAAAGACCAAGCGTCGGATATTCACTTCGAGCCGTTTGAGGATGAATACAAAGTCCGTATGCGCTGCGATGGGGTGTTGTATGATTTGGTTCCCCCCCCCCGACACTTGGCCACGGCCATTTCGTCTCGGGTCAAGGTCATGGCAAACTTGGATATTGCCGAACGCCGGCTTCCCCAAGACGGACGGATCGAACTGAACATCGGCGGTAGCACCGTCGATATGCGGGTTTCGGTGCTGCCCACCATGTTCGGCGAAAGCGTGGTTATTCGGGTGTTGGATAAAGGCCGCGTCGGTTTGGACCTCGACAAAATCGGTATGCCCGCCGACATTTTGGCCCAATTCCGCGAGGTCATTCGCAAACCTAACGGAATCACCCTCGTGACAGGGCCGACCGGTGCCGGTAAAACCACCACCCTCTACTCGGCCTTGGCGGAACTGAACGTCATTACCGATAAGATCATCACCACTGAAGACCCCGTGGAGTACGAAATCGATGGCATCGTCCAATGCCCCATTAACTCCGAAATCGATTTTACCTTCGCCTCGGCCCTACGGGCGATCCTCCGCCAAGACCCCGATAAAATCCTTGTTGGTGAGATTCGGGACCTTGAAACCGCCCAAATCGCCATCCAAGCTGCCTTAACAGGGCACATGGTCTTTAGTACCCTTCACACCAACGATGCCCCCAGTACCATCACCCGCTTACGAGATATGGGGGTCGAACCCTTCTTGATTACCGCCACCGTCGAGGGGATTATGGCTCAGCGATTGGTCCGCCGAATTTGCACCAATTGCAAACAGCCCTATGATCCTTCGCGGGATCAACTGATGGAACTGAACATGAAACCCGCCGACCTCAAAGGCCGTAAATTCTTCTTCGGTGAAGGGTGCGACAAATGCAATAACATGGGGTACAAAGGTCGGGTCGGTCTGTATGAATTTTTGGTGGTGAACGATGATATTCGGGACCTCATCTCCAAAGGGGCCTCGACCGACCAATTCCGCTCTTACCTGCGCTCGCACGGGGTTCGCTCCCTGCGAGATAGTGGGATCGAAGCCCTTTACGCCGGTCTAAGCACCGTGGAAGAAGTCGTTCGGGAAACTGTCTTGGAAGATGAAGCGTAATCGCCGCCCCTGAAAAATGAAAGCGGGATAGTCGTCCCTGAAAGATGAAATAAAAAGGCAGGATCGCTGCCTTAAAGCGATTGTTTTACTCGGGAAAATAAGCCGTTTTTGATTTTTTGGTTCATGATAACTTGGTGAATATAGTTTATCACCTTGAGTCAACCGCACCGTTCCGGTCTGCGAGGATATTATGCCGACATATAAATTTGAAGCGCTCGATACCCAAGGCGAAGAAGTCAAGGACTCGATTGAGGCCACTAACGAAGAGGAAGCCCAGCAAAAGATCAAACAAATGGGCTACTTCGTGACGAAGCTCACCCAAACGGCCGGTGGCGGCGGCAAAAAAGGCAAGAAGAAGAAAAAGAGTGGCTTTAAGAAATCGAAAAAAACCTTCGTGATCGGGGGCGTTTCCTCCAAAAAGCTCACCTTGTTCACGCGGCAACTTTCGACCCTGCAAGATGCCGGCTTGCCCGTGCTTCGCTCCTTGCGGATTCTCGAACAACAGATGAAACCCAGTGCCCTGAAAAACGCACTGATTGACGTCACCGAAGATGTGGAATCGGGTAGCACTCTTTCCGAAGCCTTGGCCAAACACCCCAAAGCCTTTGATCGTCTCTATGTGAACATGGTCAAAGCAGGGGAAGCCGGTGGTGCTCTCGAAGTGATTTTGCAACGCTTGGCCGAATTCAAAGAAAAAAGCCAAACCCTGAAGCGAAAGGTCATCGGCGCAATGGTTTATCCGGCCGTCGTGATTATGGTGGCCGTTTTGATCGTCACGGGGATTATGGTCTTTATTATTCCCAAGTTCGAGAAGGTCTTCAAAGACTTCGGCCTGAAACTGCCCGACCTGACCATCTTCCTGATGGATACCTCCAAATGGTTCGCAAACTACTGGTGGACGTTGCCTTTGTTCCCCTTGGGTTTCTATCTGCTGATGAAGCTCATTCGCTTGAACAAGGCCGGCAACTACGCCATCGATCGGCTCATTCTGTGGTTACCCATCATCGGCAACTTGGTCGAGAAAACCATCGTGGCCCGAACCATGCGAACTTTAGGTACGCTGGTTTCTTCGGGGGTGCCCATTCTCGAAGCCTTGGCGATCGTTCGCGAGACCGCGACCAATGCCGTCTTCGAGCGGATGTATCAGCGGGTTTATGAATCGATCCGTGAAGGGGACACCATTGCCGAACCCCTCCGAGAAGCCCGTCTCGTGGATGATATGGTCGTCAACATGGTCGAAGTCGGTGAAGAGACCGGTGACCTCGATACCATGCTCTACAAAATTGCCGACTTCTACGATGAAGAAGTGGATACGGCCGTCAAGAGCCTGATCAGCTTGCTGGAACCGATTATGATCGTGATCCTCGGGGGGGTCATCGGGTTGATCGTTATTGCGTTGTTCCTCCCGATGCTCGGTCTGTTAGAGGGGCTGGCCAAATAACCTGCCGCTCCCAGACGATCGAAAAGAGGTCGGAATATCGCTCAGACGAAGATTACACACGATCGTAGAAGATCGAGAATGAGAAGGGATCAGGTCTACGGTCGGTCCCAAAAGGGGTTTTGAAAACAAAAAGGAATCCAGAACAATCGAGAACTCATGTTCTCATCAAAAGATGATTTATACTTGGGTGAGTTTTTTCATACGGAAGGAGGACGGGTTATGATGCACCGGACTACACCTCGTCAGGGGTTCACTTTGATCGAATTATTGGTGGTGATTGCCATTATCGCCACGCTGATTGGTATCCTGTTACCCGCAGTGCAAGCGGCCCGTCAAGCGAGCTTCCGCGCTTCGGCTTCGAGCGACATCGCGCAGCTCTCCCAAGCGGTGGAGCAATTCAAAGCCACCTACACAGTGAAGTATCTCCCCGCAGGGTTCGTGGCCTCGAATTCTTACACCAACGGCAACGCCCAACATGACGATAGCCGAACTTACCTCAAAACCACTTGGAGAAATACGGTCGGTCCGCTTACTGGGACCACATATTCTTCCAGCTGTCCTAGCTTGGGTACCCTCGATGGCTCCCAATGCTTGGTGTTCTTCCTCGGAGGGCCGGGATGGTTCACCGGCACACCGGAACGGGGCTTAAAAGCAGGGAGTAATCCCTTTGACTCGGGTGGGGAACGTAAAATTTTCTTCGATTTCCCTGCTAAACGAGTCTCTGGTGGCCGTTTCCTCGATCCTTGGGGGCAACCCTATTTCTACTTCTCTTCACGAGATGGAAACGACTACGATCTCGGCTGGGCGATTTATTATCCTCCCAATCCACCCAGTTATCCATCCCCCGGTGGCTATAACGCAGGCACCGGCTCGAGAGTGGATCCCTTAAAGGATGCCACTGGCAAGTTCCAAAATTCCCACAGCTTCCAAATCATTAGCCTTGGGAAGAACAGAACTTTCGATGGCCCCTACCGCCGCGATGACCAATACAACTTTGCCAACTAATCAAGGAGAAACAGATGATGATGCGACCAACTCGCAAAGGTTTCTCGTTAGTTGAACTTCTGGTGGTGATTGCCATCATCGCCGTTCTGTCGGCTATTGGGGTCTACGGAACCATGCGCGTGATGGCGGCTCAGAAAGAAGCCCGCACCACGGAAACCATCGAGAAAATTCAGATCGGCTTCGAGCAACAATGGAAAGCCGCCCTCGATGCCATTAAGAAAGAACCGATTCCCGATCCGGTCCGCCAAGCAGCAGGGGGCGACCAAGTTCGCGCTCGGGTCATTCACACTATGTGCCGAATGCGTCAGGAATTCCCGATGCACTTCGGAGAAGTAACCACCTACTCGGTCAATGGCTACAACTATCCACCCAAACAAAGTATCCAAATTGCCCTCAGTGGGATCAGTGGTACCTCGAGTGAATCTGAACAAGCCGCCGTGCTGTTGATGTTGGCCGTGGCCGGTTCCCGCTCGGGGGTGACCTTCGATGCCGAAGGGATCGGGGGGGGGGCCGTGGTCACCCGTCTGATTGCTGGCAAACAATTCAAAATTTATGTGGATGCTTGGGGTTCTCCCATTGGATTTGAACGCGAAGCAGAAATCGACGAACA
>CAZFDX010000294.1:0-6493 GCA_964518325.1 uncultured Alcaligenaceae bacterium
GTGGGTATGTTGGCGGTCGGGATTCTGGGGGGACCACTGCTGGGGAACATTCAAGATAAAGCCATCGACCAGAAACTCGCTAAGGAAAATGCTGCGATTCATGCTCAGGTTATGGACCCCAACAAGAAGGTTTCGGTCTTCGGTGAATATCAATCTCTGGATGCAGACAAGGTCAAGAAACTCAGTGAAGCCGACCAAGCCAAGGTGACCGAACAACAAGAGATCGCGAAGAAAGAAGCGCTCCGCACCGTGGCCTTGTTCCCTGTAGTGATGCTAGTTTCTTACCTGTTATTGATTGTGTACTTCAAAATGCAAGGGGGTTACAAACAAGAGCATCTCGACACCAGTGGGGGCAGTGGCGGAGGCCATTAATCCACCGATCTTTCACGCTCACCTTTTCCATGTCACTCGCATTGGTGGGAACCACACTCGGTATTCTGCCCGCATCATTTAAGTTCCTGAAGAAGGAATTTGTTGACCCAAGTGTTCACATACCTCTCTTTTCACTCACTTGATTTTTGGCTGATTTCTCTTTTCTCGCTTCTCTTTTCTCTCCTCTTTTTTGCTCGCTTCTTGAGCCTGAGGGGGGATCGACCCGAGGAGAATATCCTTGGCGTTTCATCGATAGGGCATATGGCTTGGTGAATTTTCGCAGCAATGGGGAGGGGCACTTCGCTGCGGGAATCCAATCTTCACTCGATTTTCCCACGCACCACCCAGACCGAGTTGGTTTCTTTCGAGTCTTTTGGAATCGGTTTCCAGCCGTTAGCCAATCGATCGTAAATCACCAGAAAATGTTGGTCATCTAGCCACAAGACTTCCGTATAGGCAGAGGTATTGGAATCAAAAGCGGCTTGGGCTTTCTTCATCGGATCGGTTTTAACATGTTTGTTGTGATGAGCCATCAAGTCGATGCTTTCCCACTTTTGAGCATCGCCCCGACGATTGAGCCACAATTTCAGGCCGGGTCGTCCCCCTGAAAGAGCCAGTATCCCCCGCGCAGACTGAGCCAAGCTGGGCTGCACCGAATAAGGGCCTTCCATTGCTTGGGGTTCGCTCCATGTTTTTCCATCGTCGGAGCTAAAACTTTGACCATAGGGAACGCCACTATCCAAACGATAAACACAAAGCAATCGCCCCTCTTTCAGACGAACCAAAGCCGATTCACAAGGCCCTTCTGACCCTTTGAGCTTGCATTTCTCATCGGCAATCACCGAGCGAATTTTCCACTTTAACCCATCGCTCGATTCGGCCAAAACCAGACTATATCGTTTGGTGTCTTTGAAGCGACCATACAACGTCGCAAGATGCGTTTTTTTATCATCCGATAAGGCCACTTGACCATTAAAAACAAAACTCCCCAATTTCCATTCTGCCTTTGGAGAACCGAGATCGCTATCAAGCAGCCCCACCTTTCGGGGCCAACCGCTGACTTCGACCCCTTCTTTGATGGTTTCCCATGTTTTTTGACCTTTTTTAAGGATTTGATAGGAGCCAATCAAAGAATCTTCAGAACGATAACGAAGATAGTAGGGCAACAAAATGGTATCTCCATTCAAAAGACGAACGGCACACTCACTGTACCTTCCCTCTTGCGGGTTCGACCAAGTGAGTCCACCATCCTCGGAATGAGAAAGCAAACCTGTCGGGGTTTCCTTGGCCTCATCTGCATAGTTGGACATGACGGCAACCAGATGCTTCTCTCCAAACGAAAGAAGCGTGGGAAACCAAAGAAAGCCTTGGCTACGCGCTACCAAGCGTGGAGAAGAAAGGCGTACTTTGAGTCCGTCAAACTCAAAGGTATCACCCTCTCCCCATTCTGGCTTTGGGTCGGCCCCCGAGGAACTCTGTGTGAAGGAGATCGAAACAAGCACGATGATCCAAATGGATCGCAAAAATCGGATCGGCATAAGGTGCTCCTCTAGAAGATTTGTTATCGGGTTATCAACAGATATAACCGTTTTCAAAAATTCTCGGCAAGGGCTTGTCTCAAATCCGGAATGGAGAATTTTGGATCGAAGGCTTTTCCGTACCAATCGACCCCGCCTGTGAGTTTGAAGGATTCTTGCGGCTGTTTGATTGTGTGACTAGGCCTTCACGATACGAACGGCAGTGCCATAGGCGAGAACTTCCGAGGTCGAAGGTGCAAATTCGGTGGCATCGTATCGCATGCCAATAATGGCATCGGCCCCTTCTTGTGTGGCGTGGGTTACCATGCGGGCATAGGCATCCCGTCGGGCTTGCTCACACACTTCCGCATACGATTCGATATTGCCCCCCACTATTTGTTTGAGTCCCCCCAAAAAGCCTTGCTTGATTCCCGGCGCCCGCACTACGATGCCCCGCACAATTCCCATTACTTCGACAATGCGATAACCGGGCAAATCGTTTCCTGTGGTCACTAACATTTTCTCTCTCCTTTGAATTTGAATCGATCGTATCAATAGAAATCGAGAACAAACGAATCCGCATGCATTCCTCGATTCTAAAACATTCTGGCAAGGGCGTCGCTTCTTCAGTCACCTTGGTTGTTCTGCTCTCACCATTTGAAAAATGGGCGTTGCTTGCTTCAGTAACCTCGGTTGTTATTCTCTAACCATTCTTGCGGAAAACCTTGGAAATCGTAGCAAATCCAAACGGTCCACGTCACGAGGGCATACCCCTTTTCGCGATAGGTAATCGTGATGGGTGGGTCGACCCGTCGGAAAACCTCGTTCAATTTCGGGCCTCCGTAACCCACAAATAGAAAGGTTTTGCCGCGAAAGTGTTCGGGGTCTGCCGTGGGATTGGGTCGCCAAATTTCGTATTGGCTATGTCGGCCTCCCATGACGGTTCCAAAAGAATAGACTTGGGGATGCCCCTTGCAGTAGACCCCGAATTGACCGGGCATATCCCAGCGGAGGCAGGCAATTTCAGGCAGAACGCCCCCTTGTTTTTGGGCAATTTCTTCCCGAAGTTTGTCGATCTCGCCGGCGGTGTAGCGCCAGCCTTTTAGTCGGGCGGCAGGATCAAAAGCCCGCATTGGGGTGGGATTGCTTTCGCTTTCTGGGGGCACGAACCGCGAAACAATCGGGTAAATCAAACTGGTATCGTGCAGCAAAATACTGGCCGTCAACCCAAGGAGGCTGAAGGTAACCAAACACGCCTGAGCAAATCGTCGGTAGGTTCCTGTGGAAAGTTCGATTTGCCTGAGAATCCAAGCCACGGCCAAGGGGATCCCCGTGATGTATCCCGCCACGGGCCAATTCAGTTGCCCTGACGCTTTCACAGAGGAGATTCCGAACACCACAATCGTGGGGAGGGATAACCACCACAAATATCGGTACGGGACATCGACTTCGGCTCGGGGGCGAAAATGCCACAATCCCCCCACCCAAGCCACGAACCAATACCCCATGAGAAGCCCCATCTGCCCACCCAGATATTCCAAGGGTCCCAACCAGCGAATCCCTTGATTTTTCCCAGCATTGGGCACCCCTGCTTGCGTGGCCACATGGCGGAAAGAAACCCAATCGTTCTGCGAGTTCCAATATAAGATCGGGATCGCACTCAGGGCACTGATGGCAACGGTGATCCAAAATCCGGATCGAAATAAGATAGCCCGATGGCTAGGAGTGAAAAGCAAAAACAAGCCCAACGAAAACAGCCACAAGGCCATGGTATACTTCGCTAAAATTCCCAAACACACAAACAACCCCGCCAAGGGATAGCCCCACGATCGATTGCGGATAAAGCCGTAATATCCAAACACACAGGCCCACGTCCAACAACACAAGAAGGGGGCATCGATCGTAGACAAAAGGGAAACGGCATGGAACGGGGGAAAGGTCACACAAACTAAGATCACAAAGAAGGACAAACGCTCGCTCCCAAAAACTAACTTGGTGAGCAGGTATAATCCGACGTGAGTGAAAACACTACAAATCAGGGCAGGAAAGCGAACGGCCGGCATTTGGGTTCCGTTCAGGGCCTCGGCAAGGGGGCCGAAAACTTCGAGTCCCGCACGGATCATCCACGCCACTAAAGGCCCCTTACTGTAGTAGCTCCAATCGAGGTGACGGGCCCAATCCCAGTAGTGGGCTTCATCCGGTGCTAAATCAATAGGTGCCCAAAACAGAAGATACACAGCCCGAAAGCCGGTCAATGCGAGGAGGATCAACGCCGTTGCAACACGATAAGCAAACACAGATTCCTTCATGTGCTCTGTTTTACGGTTTCACTTTCCATTGGCACGATGGTTTTTCCTAAGATATATCTCATTGAGTTCCTACCTGTTAAGATATACCTGTGCTGAGATACCTTTGATAGAGATACCTCTACAGAGATACCTCGATCCCTGCCCGCATGATGAGTTTTCTATTGGTCAAACGAATATGAGTCAATTAACCGTCGTCCTCTCTCAAGCCCCTGGTAAACATCCTGCCAAACGGGGGTTGGAAGAAGCCCTAGCTGCGGCACTCCTCTTTGAGCCGAATGTGCATCTTTCGATCGTCCCCAATGTTTACGATCTTGGCCCCGACCATACAGGGCGGATTTTTCTCGAAGGGGTCAAAGGTAACATGGTGATTCTCTCGTGGCATTATCCGCGTGCCGTGTTCTGGTTGCTCGATCGAATTGGGATCAAAGGGCATTCCGGTCAAGTGCTTCTCAAACCGGCAGATCAGGACGAGGAAGAAGCCGACGAATCCGAAACACCCGCCGAACCCAAAGGCATCGGTGCCGCTGGGGATATTCCCGATCGGTATATTTATTGTCTCGACCTCAGGGATCGTCCCACCCACGAACCGTATCTGGAAGAAATTCGTCGGATTGTTGCAGAATGTCAAACAAGGGACGCACAAAAGAATCAACAACGGGCATTGCAAAATGCCCCCCTCATTCAATTGGGGCTTCCCGCTGCCAAACCCGTGTCTCCTGTGGCCGCTTCTCCTTTTACACTCGCGGAACCTTCTTCGGCTGCCCCTTCCTTGATGGAAGCCTTTACACCGGAAAAACTTTTGGCACCCACAAACCGGCGTTGGTATCCGGTGATTGACTATAGCCGATGTACCAACTGCCTTGAATGCCTCGATTTTTGCCTGTTCGGTGTGTATGGCGTGGATGAATACGATCGCTTGTTTGTCGAAACTCAAGACAATTGTAAAAAGGGATGCCCTGCTTGCAGTCGAGTTTGCCCCGAACAGGCCATTATGTTCCCTGAGTATAAATCCCCTGCAATTGCTGGCGCCCCTGTGGGGGCCGTCGGTGCTTTTAAGATCGATCTCTCGAAACTCTTTGGCGGGGATGATAAAGATGCCCTGACTCAGGCAATCGAAGAACGCGACCGCGAGTTGATTGCCGACGGGCGCGGGGCCGTCGGTGCCACCGTTGGGATTCCCAAACGACAAGCCAATAAGCCAGCTACTCCGAAAGATGATCTCGATAAATTGATGGACGATCTCGATGCTCTAGAACTGTGATGCTTCCGATTTCTATTCAATTTCTCGTTTCTTCTTGAGAGGTTGGATCGGAGTGAGATTGGAACCACTCAGGGGGATTCGGCCCGTTTGCGGATGAAGTTTCCCGCGACAACAACTACATACAAAATTAGCAGGGATATTGGGCTTCTCCCGCGACCAAGAATAGTTGGGAATCGCTCCCGTTGTGGGCTTAACCCATTCGCACAACAAGAACAAGATCGGCGCTAGATACAGCATCGGGAGACCCCCTCACCTCAAATTCAACCGAAATTCCCGTCAAACCGAATCGAGCATTTCGACACCCTTTTATTCTACCAAATCGGCTTGCTCATCTTCCTTTCACCATCAGTTCTTCACCCACCATCTGCGTTTTTTTTCCTCACGATGATTTCTTCATCCACCATCTCCAAACTCCGGTTTCGATCCAGCATGCCTCGGGACGGGGAGCCGATCTGCCCATTCCCACGGCCCAATCAACATAAGGGATGACTTCGGCCCACCCAACAGAGGAATCGCTTTGGTCCACCAAGCATCAGGAACCATCCGGATGGTTCCCAATCGCAGAAGAGGCCCCGATCGGGCGGGGGTCATTCGTGCGAAGATTTCTTTTCCAACTGCAACAGCCATTTGCGTAATAAACAGACTAAATCGTTTCGATCCATTTCGTTCAAAACGGAAATCACCTCAGCAGCCTCTTGAAAGCGTGTTTCCGTAGCTTTATCGATCAATTTTTTCCCCTTCGGAGTCAAGGTCACCACCACCCCCCTGCGATCCTTGGTATCCTGTTGACGTTTAATCAGGCCGGCGTTTTCTAAACGATCGAGCCGATTGGTCATAGCACCCGAAGAGAGGATCACACTTTTAATCAACTCGCCGGGGGTCATTTTGGTTCACTTCCGCCGCAGGGTCGCCAAAGTATCGAAAGCCCCCAACGAGAATTTGTGCTTCTTCAACGCAAATTCGACACTTTTTTCCAAGTGCTTCGCTAAGACGAGAATGCGACCCACTAATTACAGCGGAGAGGGGTCCAAGTG
>CAZFDX010000295.1:0-2102 GCA_964518325.1 uncultured Alcaligenaceae bacterium
CCGAAGCAAAAGACAAACTCGAAGCAGAATTACGAGCTAAGCAGGAAGAAGAAAAAGCCAGAGAATTGGCTCAGCAGAATGAGCGACTTCGTGAAATGCTCAAACAACTGGGCATCGATCCCAATTAACTACCACCGAATTCTTAACAACGAGAAATATCCAACAAATATCACGAAGACCAACTGAGGGATCGACAGATTTATTTTCAAATTGGAAATGTCACGACAAAATTTTGGGCGATCGATTCGTTTGCTATTCTTTCCCCTTCAGATCATGAGCGAACAAACAGGGTCCGATTTACTATAGGCCTTTGGTATTGAGGGGATTCGTGCAGACAAATACAAGGGGGATTCTTCGTTACCTCCGAAGAATAAAGGAGCCATAAACGAAAAGAGGATCGGAAAACCCGATCCTCTTTGCCGTCTCATGTTAGTTCTACATCCCAATAGGCCGAGTCGAGGAACGACTGCCAAGACCGATACTTCTTCTGCGTGAGCTTCATTACCAAGACGGGGCTACGCTTCGGTTTTTCGGGCTTGCGGATCAGGAGCATACCTGCTTGTTTGGGTGTGCGGCCTCCCTTGCGGACGTTACAGGCAACACAAGCACAAACGATATTCTCCCATGTGGTTTTACCGCCTTGAGCACGAGGCACTACGTGATCCAAAGATAATTCCGTAGTCGGGAACTTCTTACCACAGTATTGGCATTGGTTATGATCTCGAGCAAAAAGGTTCCGACGGTTGAATTTCACCGTCCCTTTAGGCACGCGATCGTATTCTAATAGGCGAATCACTCGGGGAGCTTCAATTTCTTGGCTGGTCGTGCGTACCCAATCTTCATCTTCCTCACGGAAGTTTTGAGATTTGTAGGCACTCAACTCACGCCAAGTCGCAAAGTCATAAGTCGTGTACGATCCATCTTCCAAGGTTACAACTTCTGCGAGTTCTTTGCACAGCAAACAGAAGGCCCGTCGAACCGAGATTACATGAATGGCCATGAACATCTTGTTCAGGACCAGCACGCTCGCATCGAGCGGGGAATAGCCGGCGTTCATCCGTCGGTCCTTTTCTCGGAGGATAAAATAGGTGGGTCCACCCTAAACAGAAGTCAAATCTCTTCTGACCCTTGGTTTCCGAACTTGCCTTACAGACCAAGTCAAGGGAAAAGAGGTTCGACATACTAGAATTTTACTCACATTTATGAATCTTTTGCAACAAAATTGTTCCGCAATCGCTGAGATTTCACAATGTCTACATGATCCCCAACGATATTTCGACCATGAAAGGATTATTCTAACGAGTTTTTGGACGTGATGACTTCAGAGGCTTGAGTGACCATCTGGCTGAGAATCGCCCTATCTATGCGAGTCATCCCTTGAGGATTGTTATGCATTTGGCTCGTCTTCTGGCTCAAGGATTGCTTTGCATTTCGATCCTCTTGCGGGAGGGGTTGTTTCGCCTTCAGATCGGGTCTGGCTGGAAGGGAACCTTCGCATTTCGGTCAACCTGTGTGGACTTTAAGTTTTTTGACATGTTCAACGGCTTTTTGCACTTGTTGATACCCTTCTTGAAGCAGAAAATGGGAATGCCTTCCGTAGGATTTGCTCCCCAAAAGAAAATAGTTTGGCTCTTCGGTGATGATTTGGCCCTCTTGCGGCTCTTGCACATGTAATTCGGAGCATAGGGTCAGGTCTGGCACATAACCGATGTTGGCAATCACGCGATCGACCTCCCATTGCATTGATTTCCCTGCCACCACCGCAACGACTCGGAACCCCTTATCGGGACCATGCGAGGTCACCTCTTGAATGAAAGCCTGCGAATGAAACTCGACGTTCCCATCTCGGCGGGCCGCGAAATTATTCGCTTTGGCGGCCAGCTTTTCGCGTTCCTTCAAGGGGTCTTGTGGGTTTCGACTTAAAGGGGTAGAACGAGTTCCCCGCGTGAGCCAAATGGTCCAAGTTGTCGGGGCTTCTTGAGCTAGATCGGCTAAAGCACAGACGGTCGTCGCAGCAGAATAACCCCCGCCGATGACAAGGACGCTCTTGTTGCTGTAGTGCCCTTTTTTAGAGCCGAGAATATCTTCTATTCCTGAGGGGA
>CAZFDX010000296.1:0-2557 GCA_964518325.1 uncultured Alcaligenaceae bacterium
AGTCTAGCTCATCAAACACAATAATTGCGGGAGCCGATTGACGGGCCTTGTAAAAAATCTGCCGCAGATTCTCTTCCGATTCTCCAACCCATTTCGATTTCAGTTCGGGACCGCTGACAATGGTGATGGCGGCCCCAATCGCCGAGGCGATGGCCTTGGCGAAGAAAGTTTTGCCGGTTCCCGGAGGTCCCCAAAAGATCATACCGCGAGGGAGTAATTCTTCCAAAGATTTGACCTGATCCTCTTGGGTCGCAGTATCACGTTTTGAGAGAACATCGAGGATTTCTTGTTGCAAGCGTTTTTTGACTTTGGCGTAACCCCCGATGTCTTTTTCGAGGCTAACATCGGGGATTTCCAACGATCCCGTTAAGGTGGCCT
The DNA here is from genome assembly GCA_964518325.1 of uncultured Alcaligenaceae bacterium. Taxonomy (GTDB): domain Bacteria; phylum Planctomycetota; class Planctomycetia; order Gemmatales; family Gemmataceae; genus SKW135. Next base: position 379 of record CAZFDX010000296.1, read on the forward strand.
GCCGAAGTTGACGGTACACTTGTTTGGGATCGACCGGAAAATCTTCTCCCTCTAGGGTCGAAAGTAGCCGTCGTAAGCGAACGGGATTCACACCCGAAACATATTTGTAAAGCCCCCAAGGATTGAATGGATAACCAAATTTACGGCTTTCCCGTTGGGTGATTAACTGAGGGAGGCGATCTCGTGCAATGCCGAGTAGGTTGACACGATGGGGGAAAAGGTTCTCGATGACCTTTGGTAACGAGAAGGAAGGGTCCTTAAAGCCGAGAAAGACAATCGTTGGATTTTCGTAAAGCAGGACAATCACTTCCCGAGCTTCGCCGGTTAAACCTCCGGAACTGGTGACCAAAAGATCGAGGTGAGGAAGCACAATCACCGTGCGAATGGGGTTTCCCATATTATCGGTTTGATCGGTGGCACCGCGCACGGCATCGCGGAGTTGAGAGATCATCGTCCCCATCAATCCCATAGGAACGGGGCCTTGTGCATCTCCCTCACGGGGGCGCCCATCGAGATAGCGACAGCGCATGTTGAACTCACGAAGTCGCCCCCGCAGATTCATAAAAAGGTACGGGGTAACCTCTTTATCGCACTCAATCAAACAGGGTAGCCCTCGATTCAGTTTCGAGGAAATTTCGGCGAGTTCGTTGCAATAGGCCGCTTCGACTGATTGCTCAATCGTAATTTCAACGGGTAAATCGCTCTCTTTCAGGGTGCTCATGAATCGTTATCAGCGTTAATCGTTATTCGTGTGAATCGTTCAGGATGTTGGTCGTTGTTAGCGTTAATCGTTCGGGATAATGGTCTTTCAGGATGCTCTTCGTTGATAATTGAGTTAGATCATCAATACTGGTTCATTGTGTACGATCATCAATTCTGGTTGTCCTACGCTCGATAACTCCTGCGCTTGATTCCTCCCGCACTCGATTATTTGTGAGAACGGGAAGAAACATGCAGATCATTAAACTTCGACCTTAATGGTAAGAGAACCAGCTTCGGGGTCTTCACTCATTTCTTTAATTGTACCCAACGAGGCGGCCTTACGCTTGAGAGCTTCTCGCGTTACGGAGTTGACCGCATCGTTAAGCTCTTTACGAACATCGCCCATGATCCCTTCGAGTTTTTCAGCCGCTTCGTTTTGAACGATTTCTTTTTGTTTTTCAGCGCGGCGTTGTGCTTCGGCCTTTGCTTGATCTGAAAGAAATTTCTCGATGGTTTGTTTACTGGGTCCGACATCGTCGTAGCCGTAACCTTCTTTTTCACATTCTACGGTGATGGTCTCCGTCATTTCCGATTTAATTGAGACCTCGCCGGATTTGGTATCGACGGAGATGCGAATCCCATTCTGTTCCTTGACCATTTTCCCTTCTTTTTCTTCGTAGCCTCGACCTTGGAGTTCGCCTTTCAGAAGGTCGCTCATTTGGTCTGCGGGAAGAATCTCGAGGATTTCCAGATCGGAACAAATTTCGTCGGAAGCCACGACATCATGGCTAATGCTTTCTTTCACACGAATTCGATAAGCTCGACTCATGATTGGTCTCCTTATAAGGTCGGGTCGCGACCAAACGACACTTAGTTTTCAGAACGTAATGGTTCGATTTGGCGAACAAGAGATTCCGCACGGGGGATAATCATATTACCTTGATAGCGTTCCCATTCTGCCAAGAAAAATTTTGCCAGTTCGTAGTCTTCATCCATAAAGCCACTCCGGCGGGCTTGTTGTTCCCAGTGCCGAAAGATTTCGTATTGACGGAGCAAAGCGAGGGCATTTCGTTGAGTTTCGATCCGTCTGGACAAACGAGCGGGGGCCGAACCTTGGAGGCCCCCTATCCAAAAAGAAAGATCAGGTTCCCCCTGACTCAAAAGTCGTGAGAGTGTGGCCAACACAAAGCGGCCTAAATCCCACCGTTGGGCTTTGCCCGCCGCTTGGAGATACGCCTGTAGAACGGCATATTGTGCGCCCCCCTCCCGATGCATTCGATTCCAATCGTTAATTTGTCCCTTGTTTCGTTCGATATTGAGCCAACGGCTTTCAAAGAATGGTTGCAATGCTTCGATCAGAAAAACATCAGGCTCTTTGAAAAGCGGGGTAAAGTCTAGCGAACTGGGATTCTCAAAATCCTCGGCCCATAAAAGAAGACAAAAAGGATTCCCCGAAAAAACAGGAGATTGTTGGAAC
>CAZFDX010000297.1:0-3533 GCA_964518325.1 uncultured Alcaligenaceae bacterium
CATGCCCGTCTCGAAGAGGTTCCTTCCGAACCCGATGAAGATGCCGATTGGGATAAAGAGTACGAGCAAAAGGTATTTCTTTGGGCAGCAGAACGAGTCAAAAAAGAATTTCGGCCTAATACATGGGAGGCCTTCTGGGCCACGGCTGTGAATGGGGAAGACCCTGCGGTGGTGGGGCAACGATTGGGCCTGTCACCCGGCGCGGTTTATGTTGCCAAAAGTCGGGTCCTCGCCCGCTTGCGGGAGGTCATTCAAAGTTTGAACGAAGAAGAACAAAACCTTGAAGGGGAAATGTAGAACCCTTCATTCTCGATGCCATTCTAGACCGAGTCGTTTTCTATCATTCTCGATGCCATTTCTAACCAACTTATCTTCTGTGGTTCTCAATGCCATTACTCACCGGATTGGTGGCTATCGTTTTGGGAGAAAATCATAACTCAGTGAGGCTTCCCAATTCTTTTCGTGTTTCTTCCAAAATTGCTTTTGGATCGGATCATCTTGAAATGCTTTCAACCCCTTGGGATCATCGAGAATGACGGTGAGGGCCACATGAAATTCCTTTGAACCCAAGGCACTATTCCCATCTCGTTCCCCGACCCAAAGCCAGCGAACCCCTCGAATTTTTAAGAGCTGTTGTTGGGCATCATCGATAAAAGACCGAATCGCTGTACTTGGGGCCTCGGCTTTGAGTTTGTAAGTGGCCACATGAACGTAACCCCCTTTTCTCAGGGCATCGAGTTCTTTTGAAGTCGCTTGGTCTTTCTGATCCTCTTTTTTTTCCTTCTGCAATTCAACCTGTAACGATTTGATTTTGGTTTGCGATTGCTGAAGGTCTTGCTTCAGATTGTTGATGATTACTTGAGCTTTTTGTAAATCCCGTTCGGCCTCTTTGAGTTGGTTTTGCAAGCGGTTAATCAGGGCCTTGGCTTCTTTATCGGTTTTATCTGGATTCTGGGCATTCGTGTGAGATGTCCCTAGCAGAACGATAAAAAAGAAGATGAGGATGAATCCCATCGAAGTCGTCCGAAACCACATAATCGCCTCCCAAGTTAGAAATGCACGGAGATATTTTATCTGATTGAATCGTGATAGAGTTGATCGAATCCCCGAATCCTGTTACGAGAATCCCGATAGGATCGCAACTCTCGGAGCGATTTACAGGCAACGGTTACTTAGGTTTCGGAAAGGATTCCACAGCCGATTCGTGATTCTTTCTCGTTCTTCCTTAGTTGGAACGATTTTCTTGCTCTCTCAACCCAGTCGATTGTCGTTGTTCGTTTGTTCATGATCTTGTTCCGGAAGCGATAGGGGTAATTCCCCGCATCGATTATCCGTTTCTCGATCGCATGACCTTTCCTTTTTTCCTTTTTGCTTTTGCCTTTGGGCTTCTTATTTTCGGTTTTGCTTTTTGGTCCTCGATCGTTTATCCGTTCTATTCATCTCCTTTATCCGTTCTGTTCGTCCCTGACTGAGGACCGTTTTATCCCGAATTGGCAAAGCGTAAAATCGGTTTGCTGATCCGAAGCTCCTGAGTCCGAAACTCGACCGTCTTGGGGGGGGGGATTAACTTATGTTGAATCTCTGTCCAGTAGGAGAACTGGGCACAACTTTGACTCGATTCCTGCACAAAGGGAAGCAATTCTCCAACTATCTCATGAGGTTCCGAATACCGGTCCCGTTGACGTTTACTCATGAGCTTTTCGATCACCTCGATGACTTGAGGGGGCAGGTCCTGCCGCAAAAATTTGAGCGGGACCGGCGTATGGGAAACGTGTTTATGCATCAACTCAACGGCGGATTTGCCTTCAAAAGGTGGGTGACCCGTTAACAGATGATACAACGTACAGCCCAGAGAATAAAGGTCGCTGCGTATGTCGATCGCCGAGGGGTTACCCACTTGTTCCGGTGCCATATACTCGGGGGTTCCCAGAATTGTACCGGTTCCCGTGAGAGCCGGATGCGCAATCGAATCGCCTCCTTTTTGGAGACGAGCTAATCCCATATCCAACAATTTAATTTGACGGTCTTCTTTACTTAGGAGCAAATTGCTCGGTTTAATATCCCGATGAACAATCCCCAAAGAAGAAAGGTACTGCAGGGCATCGGCCACTTGAATAGCAAAAAGGCAAACGTCCGAAACGGAAAGGGGGCCTTTCTGTTCGAGCAGTTTCCTAAGGTCGCCACCTCCGACGTATTCCATGACAAAATAGAGGCGATTCTCGACAAAGCCGGCATCGAGCGCTTCGATAATGTGAGGATGTTTTAGCTCGGCCAAGGCCTGTATTTCACGAATAAAGCGTGCCACCTGCTTGGGCGAAGTGACCTTTTCGGGACGGGCAATTTTGATGGCCACCGGAAGGTCCAATTTCCAGTTCCTTGCCCGATAAACAATCCCCATTCCTCCTTCACCAATGACATCTTCGAGCACATATGAACCGAGGAACAGGCTCTTCTTCTTATTCTGAATCAGTGTGCTAATTTGGAACGGAGTCAACCAACCCCGATAAACCAACTCGGCAGAAATGACCGCTAATTCTCGACATTCGGGCAACCACAAATGCACGATTTCGCTAAATTTTTCGGGTGCAAGTAAGCGGGGGTCTCGTAGACCATCGAGCAAAGATCGTAACTGCAATTCGTGCATGGGCACCGATTCTTTCTGACTTGGTAATAATCTCTCGGCGACACCAAAGACTCGTTATGTTTAGGGATATTTTAATTGATTTTGAGAGATGTCACTAAAAAAAGTTTCGACATGGAAGAAATTTTTTGATTTTGATCGATAGATCGAATCAATGGATAAGGCGATGATTTGAATATCGCCGGAAGACAGAGGGAGGATCAGGTCACCCTCGCGGTTTGGTCTCGCGTTCGATCAATTGAGTGGGAGATGATCTTTACCAGGTAGTTGCACGGGGGCAATCGATCCTTTTCCGCCGAGAACAAGGCTGACCAAATCCGAAGCACCAACGGGATGGGGAAGGGCGAACAATTCCCCATACATGAACCCGCATCGTGCGCCAATAAAGGTATTCGCTCCCGTGATAAAGTGCTTCACGCGGGCAAATCGTTCGGCATCAAATTGGGATTCATAGGCTCGAATTGCTTCTAATTTTTGTTCGATCGTATCGCTAATGTCAATCACGAAAGTCGAATGCCAAATACGTTGCTCAGCATCGGAAGGGAACGGGGCATAAATCAAATGGGGAACCCGATAGGGTGCGGTCTGATCGAATCGGTCATCCCATTTGGTTAATTGGGAGTAGAAACGAGAAGCCTCGGCAATCAGGTGGGCTTGGTGATGATCGGGCGAAGCGGCAGGTGTTCGACCGGCCACCGTTAGAATCATTTTGGGGCGATACTTTCGTAATTGGGTTGCGACGGCAAAGCGGGCCTCGGGGCCATCCATCAAAACGCGATTCGGCAGGCCAATTTGAATTCGCACTTGTACCCCGAGAATTTCTCGGGCACGTTCAGCCTCTTGGGCACGCTTTTGTTCGGTACCGCGTGGGGTGGGTTCCCCAGTCGTGAGA
>CAZFDX010000298.1:0-1871 GCA_964518325.1 uncultured Alcaligenaceae bacterium
TATTATCAATTGGAAAAATTCATTGAATACCAATCCAAGCGTCTTGGAATCCCAGTTGTTAAGATTGACCCGCGATAAACCAGTCAGCAATGCTCAAGGTGCGGGCTTCTTGGCAACAGAAATGGGAAAAGATTTTCTTGTGATTGCGGAAACGTCGAAGATGCTGATGTCAATGCGTCCTTCGTAATTTCGCTGAGACATCAAGGCATACTTCAATTGCTGGAAGAAAGAGTTTTCGGCAAGGGGAGCACTGATACCCCTTAACGGGCAATGGTATGAAGGATACTAACCCTAGAACCCCCTATAACTTTATTTATAGGGGAGTATGTCAGACTTAAGTAGCTACTTTGTCTTCAGTGGTACTACTGAAAAAACAAAGTAGAAATAATGCCCCTATAGTTTAGATGGATAAAACATGGACCTTCTAAGTCTGCGTCCCAGGTTCGATTCCTGGTGGGGGCGCAAGAATTAAAGCTTAATAATCATTGCTTGACATTCCGCAGTAGGAATTGGTTTCTCTGGTTTAACTGAAAAAAACCTATCAACTGCTGCTTTTGCTCCTGGGCAAGTAGATGCATTATAATCATCAAAAATTATAATGCCTCCAACAACTACCCTCGTATAAAAAAAATTCAGACAATTAATATAACTTAAATAAGAATCAACATCAAGATGAACAAAACTAAAAACTTCATTCTCTAAAAACTTTCCAGTTTCTTCTGGAAATATACCTTTACAAAGAGTTATGTTTGACTTTTTAGATATATAAGAAAGAAAGTTTCCATATTCTTCTTCTGTTATCCCACTAAAAGAACCAACTTTATGGGCATTACCATCTATAGATGAATCCCAATAAGGAAGTCCAGTGAAAGTATCACATAAATATAATTTCTTTTGTGTATTTTCAGCAATTATTTGCGCAGTACCTCCTTTATATACTCCTATTTCTGCACAAACTCCTGGTAAAGTATTAGTAGAGATTACTGAACTTTTAATAACTTCTATCCTAGGAGTGCCAACTAAACTTTCTAATTTCATATTATATATTAACACATAGCACTGTAGACAAATGGCAAAGTCCGTAGGCTTAGGTCCTATGTGCAAGTTAAAAGCTTGGTAGGGGTTCGAGTCCCCTCAGTGCTACAATAGAGTATGTTCAAATACATACTCTTTTTTGTTACTCTTTTTCTTTTTGGATGCGAGCCAGCATATCAAGCATGTGGAAAAGTACATAAAACTACTTACAAAAATAGAAGAACATATGTATATGTAGTTTTTTACATCTTTTGTAAATTACATAATCCAAATTGTAGACTATAATAGAAGATATGAATGTCCGACCATTAGTACTTATAGGTATAGAAGACTTATTAGAAAGAACCACTATCAAAGATAAACTACAAAAACATTACTATATAAGATCAGTTACTAGGGGTATAAATATAATAAGCAGTCTTGCCCAAGAAGAATTTGATCTAGTAATCTTAGACACAAAAATTCACACACCAGATTTATGTGCAACTTTATATGGGCTAAGCAAACTAAATCCAAAGCAGAAAGTAATTGTCTTAAAAGATACAGAAGGAACTAATCTTCCTAAATGTGATTGCGTAAAGCACTGCTTGGATAAAGATACCAAAAATACTATTTTGGAAGGTTTAGTCTACGCAACAATAAATGATATTTGAGTAGACAAAGTAATTCTGGATTGCTAGAATTACTTATATGGAAAACTCTTTAATAACCCTACCAAATAAAGATATAGAAAAACCTACAGATATTTTAAATTATTTACAAACATCACTAGATACTTTAGTTTCTAAATATCTATATGTAGCAGAAGAAGCAATCCAAAAAAAGATGGAAGAATT
>CAZFDX010000299.1:0-2102 GCA_964518325.1 uncultured Alcaligenaceae bacterium
TGATAATCTTTCTCCCCTGCAGGGTACCTTAACAAAACAGGAGTGATTTTGAAGGCTGATTCGTAGCCTTGCATGACTTCCTTTTGAACTTCTTTACTCGCGAACAATTCCGGCTTAGGATAGGTGTGCCACTCACCCCAAGCACCGAGTAAACCTGCCGTGATGAATCCCAATCGCGGGTCGCCATCATATTTCTTGCCGAAAGCCGCCAAGAAAGAGCGAAGGGATTTGCGTAAATTTTTATCTTCGTAATCAGGGGTTTCGATGGGAGCAGGAGGTAACGGTTGCGTTTCGGTGTATTGCCATTTTGTGACTTTCAAACCATCTTGAATGAGAAATTCAGGGATAACCCCTTTCTTGTTAGGGTATTCCAGAAAGATACGAATCACGGCCTGATGCCCCCGCGAAGAGATATCATCCAACAATTTCTCTAACGGTGTCCAATCGAATTGATCGTAACCTTTCACCAAAGCGGAATAAGGCAGGTAATTGAATTCTAAACTATGTGGAAACTGCCGACGATAATCTCCCTGATAGGGGACTAAACCCTTGAGAGGATTATCAACCGGAGCCGGAGCATAATCTAACGCATGCTTAATTGTTTTGGCTTGTGGATTTTCACCTACACTTACGGACCACGTCAACACCAAAATCGTGCCGATACCAAACATCTTCGCTCCTCCTACCGAAACGCTATTGGGTAAAGTATATTCGTGAAAGAATGCCGAATGCATAGATTTGAGGAGACATACTGAATCTCATCTTTTGAAAAGAGTATTCCATCGCCAATCCAACTGACTGAGATACAAACGAAATTAAATGAAGGAATTCATCAAATCAATATGTATTGATATGTATGGATAGGCTTCAGCTCCCTCAACGACTGAGTTTGCGGTTTTGAGATCGCCTTGGAAGGAGAATCGAATATCGCTTAGAATGATTTTAGGGTTGTATCTGACAATCCAAATCAACTTTGTTGACTAAATTTCAGCAATCACAACTATGTCTCAAGTCACAAGTCACGATTCTCAAGCCTTCTTCGTTACCACACAGAAAACCTTTTTTAATAAAGCCCCGATCGAGATCATTTGCTATCTGCTATTTGGGCCATTGATAACGTATTTTATTCTCTTCTATTTCCAGCAGAATGATCTTAACCGTTTGCCCCGATTGAATCCCAGAAGGAGGCACACCTTCGATTGGCCCAGAAAGTGATTTACCATTAGGAAGTTGTAATTTTGCTCGCCAATCTTTGTTCTTTTTAGGTGTGTCTAACAGGGTAGCTTCAATCGTTGAGCCAATTTCTGGTAAACCAGATGCCTTGGCGGAAAACGGTTTTTTGCGATTTTTCGGATCGACTTCTGTTAAGCGTCCATAGCCACTTGAAGTTTTGCCCCCGATTCCCCAGTCGGATAAGGCAACCAAGAGCAATTCAAAAGCCATGTTCGTCCATGCGACGGCTTGTTCGTACTGATCGGGACCGCGCCAACTAATGGCAATTTGGAAATGGCCTGCCACCGATAGAAACGGAACTGGAGTGGGGCTGTCGAAATCGGTGGGGGCGGCTTTACCTTCGGCCCAGTCGGGATGGTGTGGGGTAATCACATCGAGTTTCAGAGGGTCTTTCTCGGAATCCGGAACGAACCAACCATCGTGGAAGATCAGGCAACCGCTATCGTCGGTGTTACCAAAGAGGAGTCGGTGATAATTCTCCTCTGGTTTCGGACCATCGTTGGCGAGCCAGTTCCGATAAGCGTTATCTTGTGCTTCACTCGGTTTTTGGAAACGAGACTCGGTTTGCCCCCAAACTTGAGCACAATAGTGAGAGGCCAAACCTTTCAGGGCTGAACCAGGCAATACGGGCATACCGTAAGTATGGTGCAGCGTGATCCCCGTCTCCAGAACATTTTCAGAACCGAGACCAACGATCAACCGACCTAACGTCTTGACTTCGGAAACGGCACTGAGTTCTGGCAGGGATTTTTTCCATCGGTCGTAGGCGTCTTTGTACAGTTTTTGAACTTCAGAGTTCCGAGCCGAGTCAATAGCTGCCCCCAAAAGCTTCTGTTTTTCTTCTGGTGAGCCTTTATCACCGGTGGCCC
>CAZFDX010000300.1:0-2618 GCA_964518325.1 uncultured Alcaligenaceae bacterium
GCAAATACCTCTGCCGAATTGATTTCGCTTCTGAAGCAAGGGGCCAATGATATTTTTCTCACAGGGAATGAGTACGATCTGTCGAAGGAATCGGGGCTAGAACTCCGCAGCCATTCCCTTCGCATTCGCGGAGGCGAGGGCCGAAATTGCAAAATCATTTTACCGGAGGGTTCTCCTTCCGGATCAGGCCTTACCTTCAAGGGACTGGATGAAAACCGCCCTCTCTCATTGACTTTGACGAATTTACGTCTGGAATGGAAAACACTCAACAACGGCAGCGGTTTGCATATCGATCAATTCCAATCGATCGAGGTGACCCGTTGTGCTTTCGTCAGCCCGACCAATGCCACGGCTAATGCTCTTTCTCTTTCGACCAAAGCTCGGCCGGACATGCTTCCGAATGTGCAGTTTTCCGAGTGTTATTTTGCAACCGCAGGACAAGCCATCCAAATCGATTCCCCCATCCAACTCTTTTTGACAGATTGTTGCTTGGGGATTTATCGCGGCTCGTTCCTGAATGTCTTACCCTACCTTAGCACGGATCGTTTGGCGAGTGTTCGTTTTCTCCGCTGCTCAGCAATTCTCAACGGGGCAGCCCTGTTGGAGTTAGCCGATCAGACTCCTTTACTGATTACCGCCGGTCATTGCCTGTTCACTGGTTCGACGGGTTCAACACGGGGAATTCTCGTGAAACAAATCGGCTCTCCCCATCGATCGACTGTTTACGAGGTCTTGAAACGGCTCGAAGGAACAGAAACTATCACTTCCCCGAATGCGTATCGCGACCTTTGGGCTTATTCCGAAGCGGATAACCTCTACTCTTTTGCCGATTTAGGCATGGACTCACCCATTAAAGAAACGGAAAAGGTTATTCCGCATCCTTGGAAAGAGGCCAATCCGTACCCGCTCATTGGCGAGAATCTTGAGAAAGCGAAAACGGCCTTTTTAGTAGACGAGACGATCCCTGCTCTTCGGGATGGATCGGGGAAGAATCTTCTCGGCTCGGCTTATTTTCTTGGGGAATCGTTGAGGCCCGACCAATTGACTCCAATCCGACCTTCACTGCCGTTGGGCACACGGGTGCTGGACCCCTCTTTCCCTGAAAAACTCGAACCCCCTGCAGGCACTTACCGAACCCTGAGCCGAGCTTTAGAGGGGATTAAATCGGGGAATGTCACCATTTTGATTAAGCACAATGGGGAACTGGTACTCGATCCGATCGAATTGAAATCGGCCGATGTTAACATCACGCTCAAACCCTACGAGAAATCCAAACCGATTTTGGTACCCGCTCCCGCTCAGTTGAAACGCGAACCGGGCCTATTCCAAGTTTACGGCGGGAAATTACGGCTCGAAGGATTGCAATTCCGCCTCCCCCCCGATCGAGTGGCTGCCGTGGTGGCGTGTCCGGGGGGGGGGCAATTAGAACTGGTTCAGGTGGCTGCTACTCTCGAATCGGGAGATGACCTTGCCCTGATTAGCCTCACCGATCCCAAGGGCGAAATGATGTTCAACAGCGAGAAAAAGAACCCGAAGATGATGTTGGACCGGGTCTTTCTTCGGGGCCGAGGTAAGTTACTCAATGTCAAGGCCAGCCGCCCCTTCGAGCTGGATGCAAAGAATCTTCTGGCAGTTCTGGACTCCTCTCTCATTGAAATGGCTCCCAATCTGGAAAAGGATGTCACCGGAACCGCGACCGTCAAGCTCCAAAAAACAACCACCTGTTTATCTGGCCCCCTACTGAATGTCAAAGCAGGGACCGGTCGCCCCGATGGTGGCCCTCAGGGATTGGTCAAAACCGAGTTTTCCGTCGAGAGTTCGATCTTCACCCCAGCTTTGTCGGAGGGTTCTGAGCCGATTCCTTTGATTCGGGCCGACAAATTTGAAAACTGGGAGGCCTTAAAAACCTTCCTGAGTTGGACCAGCAAAGAAGTGATCTACGGCTACGATAAGAAGAAAATGTTAGTCGATATTCGACCGAATGATACCGATGCCATGCCCATGGCCACCATCGATGGGGATAAATGGATCGCCTTTACAAAAGAACTGGGGGAACCGTTTGCGATCGTCCGCTTCCGATACGAATTACCAAAAGCAGGCCAAGTGGCTCGATTCGTTTCCACGCCGCCGGGTGATTTCCAACTGATTTCCACCACCCCCCCCCTTCTGGAAGGAACCTCCAAACCTGGTGTTATCGACTATCCCGCTTTGATGGAAGAATCGATGCCCAGATAAATCACTTTTTCGAGTCGCGGTCCATTTTGATAGGTTTCACAAACAACCGAGGGGCTTCCGGTTCCGCTTCGACCGCATGGGATTTTGAAGTGTTGTTGAATTGGTTCGAGATCGACGAATCGGATGCCTTCACACTGGGCATATTGATTTTGATGAGGTCCGACAGTTCGATTCCATCTCTGGGTCTTTGTTTGAGGTCCTCGGATAAACAATCCATAATCAATCGGGCATGCCCATCGGAAAGACCATTGCGACGATGCTCATAGGCCCAAGAAGGATCGTTGCCCGGTCGGGCTGCCGTATTGTTTTCGAGAAGCTGATACCACAACACACCAAGGGCATAAACATCATCGGAAGGTGATAACGGATGCCCTTGCTTCAAT
>CAZFDX010000301.1:0-1740 GCA_964518325.1 uncultured Alcaligenaceae bacterium
GGATGCGAAAACCGTTTCGGCCCTTCTGCTATGGGAGCATTATCGAAAAGCCTAGAGCGATTTCGAGTTGATAAGGGCGAGGCCCCCCTCTTTGAGAAGGTTCTTTTCGGTCGATGTTCTTTCTTTCTTGGCGATAGGGCAACATCGAAATTAACCTTTCTCACACTTTGAAGCGTGAGATTTCTTGATTGAGGTTTTCCACAGAGCTACGCAGGTGGGCAGTGGCCCGTTCAAATTCTTGAAGAGCGGCCGCGGTTTGTTTGGCCCCCGCACTGACCCCGAGCATGGCATCGTTTATTTGTTGGGCGCCAAGCGATTGGTTTTTCATCCCTTCATTGACCAATCGGAAGCGTTCAGAAAGACCTCGGACTTCTTCAATAATTTGACCGGTTTGGGCGCTCACCTCGGCCACTCGATTGACACCTTCGCGGACCGACTCGTTAAATTGTTCCATTTGCCGAACCCCTGCCGAGACGGCATCTTGCATGTGCCGCACCATATTTTCAATATCAAGGGTTGCCACAGCAGTTTGATCGGCCAAGCGGCGAATTTCCCGTGCGACAACGAGGAATCCCCGACCTGCCTCCCCCGCTTTTTCGGCTTCGATCGCTGCATTGATGCTGAGCAAATTGGTTTGATCGGCTACTTTGGTGATGGTGGTCACGACTACGTTAATATCGTCGGCCTTTTCTCGAATCATGTTGAGTTTGGTCGAGACCGCCGAGGTGGCCTCGACCAGCGTGGACATTGCTTTTTCGGTATCGGCCAAGCGGGATCGTCCGGCTAGGGCGAGATTCGCGGCATGATCCGCACGCAGATTCACTTCCCCCATAGTTCCTGCCAAGTCGGTGCTCGTGGCACTAATTTGACGGACTGCCGATGCGATTTGTGCGGTCGATTCACCCAATTGACTGACGGTATCCTCTTGCTGTTTGGCGGTCGAGTTGATCTCAGCGGCGGTTGAAAGCAGTTGCACACTCGATTCCCGAACTTTGGCAACGACGGATTGAATTTTTCCAATCAGCTGGTTGATGGATTCCCCCAATTGGCCCATCTCATCTTTCGAGTCGATCTGCACCCGAGCGGTCAAATCAGCCGATCCAGAAGCCATTTCTTTCACGCGGGCGAGAATCTTTTCTGTCGATTGATTGATATTCTTCGACAAAACCCATCCCATCCCGAACGTGACGGCCAAGACCAAAAGGCTCGCTAAACCTCCGATCCAACGAGCCCACAAGGCCCATGTGCGGGCATTCTCTTCTTCTTTCTGCGTGAATTCCTCGCACATTTCGAGCACATTTTCGACAATCCGACGATGCGATTCATAAATAGGGGTCAGCCGTTCGACGTGGATTTTTCTGGCGTCGTCCTTCTTTTTATTTTTGAGCGCGGGGAAAAACTCACGGTCTACCACATCGAAAAAATTACTGGCCACTCGATAAGAATCATTGACGAGTGTTTTTTTCAAAGGTCCTTCGGGTAGTTCCTTTTGCCATTTGATATGGTGTTCTTCATAGATCATTTTCACCTTATTGAAACGAGCAATCGCTTCATCGAGTTCGCGATCATTCGTGGCTGCCTCGGCTTGGGAGAGAAGAAAAAAGTTTTCCGTCAAAGTTTGGTACGGGGGGTTGACATCGGACATTAATTCTTTGGCTTGTAGAACCCGTTTATAAGTGGGGCCGTTCACGCGGAGTTCAGAAAAAAGAATCCCAAAAATCAAAGAGATGAGGCTATAAC
>CAZFDX010000302.1:0-2499 GCA_964518325.1 uncultured Alcaligenaceae bacterium
CCCGGGCTCTAAACTGAGTAGTTCGTCGGCAGCGTTGGAGGTGTATAAGGGCCAGTTGCTGGCCATCTGCGTTGCTTTGGCGACCCGTGTTTCTTTCGTGGTGAACCTAGTGACTTGCCTTGGTGTTTTCGTGATCGGTAACCTCTCGGGGATTCTCGTGGCCGTGACTCGCAAAAATGCCGAGGGAGGCACTGCCTTGACCCTAATCGGCTTCTTGGCACGTTTGTTCAATGCCATTTTCCCTGCACTGGATACCTATGCCATGGGGCCTGCGATTGTGCGAGAAAGCCCACTCGGAACCGTCGATTTCATGGGCTTCGTCGGCACAGTTTTGCTTTACTCGCTGCTTTATACCGCGATGGTCATTTTTATCGGGCTGCTCTTATTTGAAGATCGGGACCTGAGTTAAAACCGTTGCTCCCTTCCCTGTTCAATGAAGGATGATTGAACAAGCGTTCAATGAAGGATGATTGAAGAAGATGAGGTTGGAGCACTGGAACAATTTCGATTTGAAATATCGAGGCGAGAAATCCAATCGAACGGGTCCTATCATCTTGAGCAAACTATCGAGAAAGTGAGAATCTTTTCAAGAAGCTCGCCCCTCCAACTGAAGATTATGTGGAATTGTTAACAAAATCGCTCCCCATAATCTGGTTCGATTTTGAGAAATTTTGAGGATTCTTTCTGTAGGGTTGGATTTTCTTAAAAGAAATCCCTATGCAAATCAAAGCCAATCGGGTAGAGATATTCTATCTTAGCTGAAGTTGGTAGAGATTCGATTGGTTCTCGAAAGTCCCACATAGCCCTTTTTTGACATTCGATTTGAGGTTCTGATAAGCACATGACGAACGGTTCGCCGTCCTCCAAGATTGCCTCCATCCCCAACGCAATCAACGCACTAGTCGCCCCCTTAACAACATCCGTAACCACGCCTGCACCTGCTGCTCCGCATAGTTTACCACCGTCTAACCCGTTACCGAAATTTCCGAAAGATGATGGCTTTCGGGAAGACCTGCGCAAACGAGTGGACGCCTACTTCGCAGAAACCGGTCAAAGTCCCCGCGACCTGTTCCGGATGTACCTGAAGACAGCCATTATTCTCACTTGGTTGATTGCTTCCTATATCTTCTTGGCCTATCATGCCACCCATTGGTACGAAGCCATCCCCGCTGCGATTTCATTAGCCATGGCCATGTCGGCTGTGGGTTTTAGCATCCAACACGATGGCGGGCACAACGCCTATTCCAAACGAAATTGGGTCAATCGACTAGCGGGCATGTCGCTCGATTTGATTGGTGCAAGTAGCTACCTGTGGAAATGGAAGCACGGGGTTTATCACCACACCTATTGCAATGTCGAAGGGGCCGATACCGATATTGATTTGGGAATGCTAGGGCGGGTTTCTCCCCATCAGCGACATCGTTGGTGGCACCGTTGGCAGCATATTTATTTGTTCCCTCTGTATGCTCTCACCGCATCGCGTTGGCATTTATGGGGCGATTTCAAAGAAGCCTTGACCGGCAAAATGGGACCCCACCCGATTCCTCGTCCCAAGGGGCGCCATGCCTTGTTGTTCTGGGGGGCCAAAATTACTTCGATCTTTACTTTCCTGATTCTGCCGATGCTTTGGCGGCAATCGATTTGGGAAGTGGTGCTGTTCTATTTCGTGGTCACTGGGATCATGGGCGTGATTATGACCATCGTCTTCCAATTGGCCCACTGTGTTCAAGAAGCCGATTTCCCTGCGGCGGCTCCCGCAGGTGAACATATGGAAAAATCGTGGGCCGTTCACCAAGTCGAAACCACCGTTAACTTTGCTCGGGGCAACCCCTTCCTTTCTTGGTGGTTAGGTGGGTTGAACTTCCAAATCGAGCATCACTTGTTCCCACAGATTTGCCACATCCACTATCCGGCGATCTCGAAGATTGTCGAACAAGTGTGCAAAGAACATGGCGTGCGTTACACCGCTCATCCCACCTTCTGGCGGGGACTGGTTTCGCACTATCGCTGGTTGCGTGAGATGGGCCGGCCCCCCGTTTCTCAAACAGCCTAGTTTCTCTCTTTGACCGCTCTTTTGCCTCTGCTGTATCTCCGGTCCTCTACTTATCTCAGCCTCCTTACCTGCGGCGAATTTTTGGAACAAATCGGGCCAACGCTCCGTCCAAATCGTGCCGATTAACTACAATAGATTGTGGACCTACCAACTAATCCTCACGGGGGGCGTTCCCGACTCGAAGGAACTGAGCGATTCGGGTAATTATTTTGCCTGCGGGGATTTCTTCTCTCGAATTGAATTCGATCCGTAGTAACGGAGTTCGTAATGAAAACAGTGAGTGTTCCGCTCGCGAGCCTAGTCGTCGTTGGGGTTTTGAGTGGCTTGCCGCTTCACGCTGCCGAGCCGATTCCCTTTTCGAAAGTGGCCCCTCTTTTTAAGACACATTGCCAAAAATGTCACGACTCGAACGATCCCAAACCAAAAGGGGGATTGCGGATCGATCG